>JAHHSB010000018.1 GCA_020025415.1 Oscillibacter sp.
CTTCCCGGGGGCGGGCCTGCTCTGTTCCACGATCGTATTCCATGCCCCGCAGGCCGGGCACTTCCCAGCCCATTTGGGAAATTCATTTCCGCATTCCGTGCAGAAAAAGCTGCTTTTTTGCTTCATGCTCCGTCCTCTCCACCGGTGTCGGTGCCAAAACAGCCTGCCGCAATGGCAAGCACCAGTCTCTTTTGATAATCCGCGTTCTTGAGCTGCTGGGTCTCCTGCGTGTTGGACAGGAACCCGCATTCGATCAAAACCGCCGGAACCGTCACATGATCCATCAGATAGACGCTCCCGGAAACCTGCTTACAATCCTTTTCGTTCCCCGCATTGATCTGCACGTTGAGCTGATCCTGAATGGCCTGCGCCAGGGGCTGGGCCCCATCCACAGTGTTGAAAAACACCTGAGCCCCGTGGACGCTGGGTGCGGAGGGCAGGCTGTTTTGGTGGATGCTGATCAGCACCGCCTTGGGCAGCTCATTGACCAGAGCCACCCGGTTTTTCAGATCCTCTACCTTCTTCTGTCGCAGGGTCCGGGCCTCTTCGCTGTAAAGGGCCGTATCCTCCTGCCGGGTCAGCCGGGTATTCCCGCCTAAAAAGCGGAAAAGACTGTCCGTGCGCAGGGCAATCTCCAGATTCAGCCCGCTTTCCACCGTTCCGTCCGCGGCTACCGCGCCGCCGTCCTCTGCGCCGTGACCAGCGTCGATCACGATGGTCAGCGCCTCTCCTGCCTCCGGCGCCCAGGCAGTGACCAAATCAGACGTCTTCCCTCCGTTTCGCAGCTGTGCTGCCAGCAAGCTGCCTCCCACAAGTAAACAGCCCAACAATCCCAGCATAACAAGCCGACTTTTCCGAATCCATATAATCATCAGCGGCACCCCCGATTCCAAGGGTATGCTCCGGGGCTTATCCAGTATGTGCATTTATTTTATCATATCACTCTCCCGCGCATGGGTGCAAGTGTCACTTTTTCCTTCCCTGCCATACAATGGAACAGCATGTGTTGATCATATGCATGCTAGAAAAAGGAGGTATGCATTCCCTTATGGAAAACCCCAATACCAATGGGTGCGGCACTGGAAGCGGCTCCATGCCGGGCAGCTGCGCACACCTTGCTTTCCCATATATTCCCATGCAGGGCAATAATCCCGCCAAATACAGCAAGGCAGAAGCCCTGCAGACGGGCACCTTATTCCCTGGTCTGAATCTCCCCTTCCGGGCGGCGATCAATGCCAAAACCCAGATCGAAAACACCGCTCTGGCGGAGTTGATGGCACTGGATTTTGCCATTGACGAGCTGGGATTGTTCCTGACCACCCATCCGGACGATCAGGAGGTTTTGAATCTCTACTGGTCTTATATCAAGCTTGCCAAAGAAGGGCGGGAAAAATACCAGAAAATGTACGGTCCGCTGATGCAGACCGATATCACGGAGGACGGCTATCGCTGGCTGCAAGATCCGTGGCCCTGGGATGAGGAGGGAAACCACTGATGTTTGTCTATGAGAAAAAACTGCAATACCCGGTCAAAATCAAAAACACCAACCCCAAGCTGGCCTCTTTGATCATCAGCCAATACGGCGGCCCGGATGGCGAGCTGGGCGCTTCCCTGCGATATCTGAGTCAGCGCTATTCCATGCCCTATCCGGAACTGAAAGGTCTTCTGACCGATATCGGTACCGAGGATTCAAAATGCACCGGGCAGGCTTTGCAGACGCTTAGAGCATAAAAATCCACCGGGTGGGCAGCGACTGCAAAACTACCTCCGTCCGGCCGTCTCCGTAGACCGTGATGTGATCGAGCAGCTGGGCATAAAACGCATCATCCCCCCCGCCCTGGACGATCTGCTGTATGGCCGCGCGCACAGCCGCACCCTGTCCCTCTTCCCATGCGCCCTGCCTTTCCCGGGCCTGGGTCAGCCGATTTTCCAGGTCTGCGATCTCCCTGTCGCAGCAGCAATTGAAAAACTGAAAATCCGCTGGAGAAATGGCAGCATCCATGTACGCTTCCAACGCACGCCGCTTTTTTTGCCGTTCCCGCTCCAGCTCTTCTTCCAGCCGGTGCTGTTGGGTGCCGCCCCCCTCCGCCGCCTGCTCCATGGCGGATTCTGCCGCATGGACCAGGCGGCGGCTGATCTCTTCCCGATCCAGCTGTACCGATTCCACGCTTTGGCGTAAAAGCTCCATGGCTGTCTCTTCCCGCAGCTGCCGTCCCACCCGGCAGCCTCTCGGGATCTCCTCCCCGTCTTCCTGCAGTCCGGCACCTTCTCGGGTGGCCTTGGCGCAGCGCCACACCCGATATGATGTCCCGGAGGCCCCTTGTTTCTTCCTGGCCAGAAAACTGCTGGCACATTCGCCGCACCGGATCTTCCCGGACAGCAGGTAACGGTTCCCCCGTCCTTTATCCGGCTTCCCCTGGCGGCTGCGCCGCTTCCGCTCCTGCTGGACCTGCTCCCACATATTCCGGTGAATGATGGGCTCATGGTGGTCCCGAAGGATCACCAGTTCCTCTTGCCCTTGGTTGTACTTTTTCTCATGGGTCAGATAGTCCGGCGTATAGGTCTTTTTCTGTATCAGATCCCCGCAGTACTTTTCATTTTTCAAAATTTTCAGCACCGTGGCTGCCGACCATTTGCAGTTTCCCCGGCTGGACAAAACCTCTTTCGTCCGCAACTCCCGGGCGATAGCCCTGGCGCTCTTATGTTCATAAAGATACTGGTAAAAAATCCAGCGGACCACGGCGGCCCCCTCTGGTTGGACGGTCAAGGCCCCCCTTGCCACGTCGTATCCCAGTAAACAGCCGCCGAAAACAACCCCCTGCTCCATGCGGCGGGTCTGGCCCCACTTTACCCGCTGGGAGGTTTTTCGGCTCTCCTCCTGGGCCATGGAGGACATGATAGTCAGCCGCAGCTCCCCTTCCTGCTGCCCGGTATCGATGTGGTCGATAAGAAAAATAACCCGGATCCCCAGCCGCTGCAGTTCCCTGGTATATTGCAGGGTATCCAGCGTGTTGCGGGCAAAACGGCTGACCTCTTTGGTGATGATCAGATCTATCTCTCCCCTCCGGGCGGCGGCGATCATGGCGTTGAACTGCCGGCGCTTTTGGGTGCTGGTCCCGGATATGCCCTCATCAGCATAAATTTTCTGAAGTTCCCACTCTGGATTGCGGGCAATACACTCCAAAAAGTAGCGCTGCTGGCTTTCAAAGGAGTTTGCCTGATCATCCTGATTGGTCGATACCCGGCAATAGGCGGCCACCCGAAGCATCACTCCACTCCTTTCTGTAAAGGCTTGCTACTTGTGCAGCATTCCCGCTCTATATATCTCTCGCAATTTTCCAGCTGTTCCTGATTCAAAATTCCTTGTCTTTTCAGTGCGTGGAACACCGCTTTTTCATATACCAGCAAAAATGCCTCCCTCGGAACATCTTCTTCCTCTCGTCTGAAAAGCTGCGGCGTTTTTCTCATTGCGCCCCCTCCCTTCCGGAGGATGGTATGCAGGGCCGATGCGGAACTTGCTGGGCCATACACCGAAGCAGTCCCCATGCAAAAAAAGCAGAGGGAAAGAAACCGTTGGCTTCTTTCCCTCTGCCTGATCCGATCACAAGCAGTTGCTTTCTGCGGCGGGGTGCTTTGTGGCAGCCATGAACGCATCTGCCTTTTCATATGGCCGCGGAAATCCTCACGAATGCCAGGGGTTCCAGCAGCGGCGGCATATTATGCCATTGGATCAATTCAAACTGTTTGCGCGCATCGGCCTGCGGATTTATTTTGCCGTGCTGCTGCAGAGCTGGCCGGGAAAAGCGATTATATGAGTGCCACGGCGGGCGCTTCCCAATATATGACCTATGTGCTCACCTTTGGCTGTGCTTGGACACTCCAGGCCAATGTATGGCAGCGGATTTCCGACGCAAAAAACGTTGCCGACGCCCGGAAGATGACGGTGATGAGCTTTTTCGCCGATATTCCCCTGTATTTGATCGTGGTGTTTACCGGCATGGCAGAGATCACGATGTTTAACCAGCTGCCGGAGGGCGGGATCGTGACGGCGATTATGATGCATACCCTTGGCGAGTTCAAGCATTCAAATGCAATATATAAAGACGAGCGGCAAAATCAAGAGAAAAATTATCTTTCCAGCTGCAGCTGTCCGGAGCGCAGGGCGGCGGATATGGCGATCCGTTTGACATCTTCCCCATCGAACACAATGATGGCGATGTCCCCGCTGCGGTTGACTACGACTCCGTGCCCAAAGGTCTTGTGCCGCACCAGCGCCCCGGGAATATAGTCCTTGGCAAGATCAGCAAGGCGTCCTTTGTCCGGCTTCCTGACCGTCACAGGCTTGAGCGCCGGGGTCTCGGGCTTCGCTTTTGGCTTCTCCTTGGGCGGGAAGATTTCCCGGGAAAACGTAGATTCCAGCCCCACCTTCCGAAAGGTGACGATGTCCAGCTCTTGCCTGGCCCGGGTCATACCTACGTAAAAAAGCCGGCGCTCTTCTTCATAGGTGTCTAGCTCATCCGGCTTGGCCTCCTGCTCCGGCAGGGCCTTGGGAAGCAGGCCATCTGCCACGTCCATCAAAATCACCCGCTCATATTCCAGCCCCTTGCTGGAGTGGATGGTGGAGAGCACCAGCGGGCACTCGGGGTCCGCTGAGCCCGCCTGTACCACCTGCCGCAGCTCATCCAACCGCTCCAGCAGTCTCTCCGGCGTAGGCTCCTGGGCACCCAAAGCCTCCAGAATATCCGCCTTGTGGGGCTCGCCGCCCCGCTCTTCCAGATACGCTCCATAGCCCATGAAATGAACAATCCGGTAAACCGCCTTGTCCGCCTGCTCATGCAGCAGGTTTTTCATATGGGTCTGCAAGGCCCGGCACTGCCTTTTCGTCCAGGAAGAGGAGGCGGTCGAGGCCGCGATATGCTCCAGGATGGGCTCTCCCGTCTCCTTTGCCCGGGCCGCGGCCTCTTGGGCCAGGCTGCGGCTGATCCCCGCTCCCAGCTTGTAGTAGATATTTAAAAATCGCTCTCCATCCAGCGGATCCCGGGCAAAGCGGATGATGTCCGTAATGTCCCGCACCACCCGGTTGGAAAAAAAGAGGCTCTCTACCTGGCGGCAGCGATAAGGCAGTCCCGCCCGGTCCATCAGGTCGATCAGTGGCAGGGCGCTGTCATTGTCCCGATATAAAACAGCGGTCTCCACCGTGCAATTCTTCGCCAGGCGGCTGAGATAACGGTACTGCCCTAGCCGGTCATAGACGGAGATCTCACGGATCTCCGGTCCGCTGCCCCGGGTGGCCTTCATGTGCTTGGGCCGGCGGTTTTGATTCTTCTGGATAAACCGGTCCGCCGCATCTACGATCTGCCGGGTGGAACGATAATTCTGCTCCATATAGAGTACTTTGGCGTTGGGATAGACCGTGTCAAACTGGGTCAGAGCCTGGGGATAGGCGGCTCGGAAGCCGTAAATGCTCTGATCCTCGTCCCCCACCATGAAAAGATTCCCGCTCCGCCCGGCCAGCAGTCTGATAATGGTATGCTGGATCTTGGAGGTATCCTGGGCCTCATCCACGCAGAAATACCGGTAGCGGGCCTGGAAGTCCCCCAAAATCTCCGGGTACTGCCGCAGGATCTGGAGGGCATAGACCATCTGGTCGTCATAGTCCATCAGCTGCCGCTCCCGCAGTGCCCGGCTATAGGCCTGAAAAAAGGCGGGAAAATCCACCCCTTCCAGCTCCACCTGGGCCAGTTCCTCTCTTTTGAGCATCTGGTTTTTAGCGTAGGTGATGGCAGTCTGCAAGCTCTTCACCGTACTCTCCGTGGCAAAGTCGTTGCTCTGGGTCCGGTAAAGCTCCCCGATGAGAGCGCTCTTCTGGCTGCCGTCTTCCAGCAGGCGGAAGGCTGTGCGTCCGCAGACCCGTTCATAATGACGGATGATTCGGCTGCATACACCGTTGATGGTGCGGAATTCCAGCGCCTGGGCAGCATCTTCTCCAAAAAAAGCGGCGAAGCGGGCCTGCATATCCCGGGCGGCAGCCACGGTATAGGTAGTGGTGAGGATCCGCTCTGCCGGGATCTGACACACATAGCGCATATATCCCAGCCGGGTGACCAATACCGTGGTCTTCCCGCTGCCAGGCACCGCCAGCAGCAGCACCGGCCCCTCCACCGTCTGGACCGCCGCCTCCTGCTGGGGATCCAGCTGAATGGAAAATTGTTCTTTGAATTGAGAAAAGTCCATGATATGCTCCCAAATTGCCCTGGCGGGACAGGGAAATCACCGCCCCTCAGTTCCAGGGCGTCCTGCTTTTCGAGAGCAGGAATACATACGTTTCTTCATCTGAGTGTTCCGGGGCATAGACATAGTTGAGCCGGGAAAAGCCCCGGAGCGTCTCCGGACTCTCCGCCTGGGTCTCTGCCAAATAGCGGACCATCTCACCCCGGGCCATTTTGCAGAGAGTTCCCTTTTCCACGATCTTGCCGTCTTGCTCCTCCCCGAATACGCAGGTGATGAGCCGGCTCCCTGGTTTTTGATACCGGGATACACAGAGGCTGTACTCCCGGGAGGCCAAATTGATCACGCAGTCCGTTTCCCGGAAAATATCATCGGCAATCAAGGCATTCCAGTAGCTGTAAAGTCCTTTTACATCACCAATATTCAACTTGGCCTGCATCTCCAGACGGTAAGGTGTCACCCCGTCAAAGGGCCGCAGTACTCCATATAGGCCGGAGAGGATGCGCAGATGCTCCTGCACATAGTCCAGCTCCTCTTGGGTAAATATGCCGGGTGCCATGTACTGATACTGGATCCCATCATAGGCCAGAATAGCCGGGGTCAACTGCGTGCGAAGATCCGCGGTCTTCAATCGCTCCACATTCAATGCGGTAATGGCGTCATTGCATTTCCAGAGCTTTTTCAGTTCTTCCCGGTTCATAGACTGCAACTTACTGTAAAGTATTTCAGCTTGCTTGATAAAGCGGGGCAATGATTTCCATGGAAGCGTATCGCTGTCCTGATTCATTTTCTTAGCTGGAGAAATGATGATCCGCATCGCTGTTCCTCACTCCACGTCATAGGGCCAATCCTGGATCCCGCCAAACTCGTAAACCTGGGTATATCCCAGATCCGCCAGAGTCTGAGATGCTGTTTTGCTGCGGTTTCCGCTGCGGCAATAGACTAAAACCACTGTGTCCTTGTCTGGGATAGCCTCTGCTGCGCTCTTTTCATCAATCGTATCCACCGGCAGCAGCAAGGCTCCGGGAATGTGGCCGCTGCCGTACTCGTCCTGCTCCCGGACGTCCAGGAGCACGGCCTCCTCTTGCTCGTCCATCATAGTCTTGGCCTCCTCCGCCGTAATTTGTTCATAGGCGGAATTCTCTCCTCCCTGAGCGGCGGAACCGCAGCCGGTCAGCAGCAGCGCCAGGGCCAAAGTGGCAATGATTCCTCGTCTCATAGCTCACTCCCCGGCCAGATAGGCCAGGATCTCCCCGGCGTTGGTATCGGGCTTCACCTTGGGCATTACCTTTTCAATAACGGCCTCCTCGTTGATAAGATAGGTGGAGCGCACCACGCCCATGCTCACCTTGCCGTAGAGCTTTTTCTCCTGCCAGACGCCGTAAGCCTGAATGGCCTGCAGCTCCGGGTCGGAGAGAAGCACAAAGGGCAACTCGTATTTCTGGGCAAATTTCAGGTGAGAAGCCACAGAATCCTTACTGATCCCGATGACTGCTACATTCCTGTTCTGGAACTCCCCATAGCTTTGGGCAAAGGCACAGGCCTGACGAGTGCACCCAGGGGTATTGTCTTTGGGGTAGAAATACAGCACCACTTTCTTTCCCAGAAAATCCGAGAGACGAACCGTGTTGCCGTTCTTATCGGACAGAGCAAAATCCGGAGCTTTGGTTCCAACTTCCAGCATATCGCATTCTCCTTTTCATTTCAGTTGTCCGGGGTGATGGCCACCTTGATGACTCCATCCCGCCGGTGCTCAAAAAGGTCGTAAGCCTCATCAATCCGACTTAAGGGATAGGTATGGGTAATCAGCGGCGTAGTGTTCAGCTTTCCCTCTGCAATGAGCCGCAGAGTCTGGTCACAATCGCAGCCATCCACTCCGCCGGTCTTAAAGATCAGATTCTTGCCGTACATCTCGGGCAGGGGCAGCGTCTGGGGCCCGTCATAGAGGGCCACCACCGTGACGATGGCGTTGGGGCGGGCGCACTGCCAGGCCATGCGGAAGGTATCCGGACTGCCTGCCACCTCCAGCACCACATCCGCGCCGCCGTGATCACTGTGAGAGCGTACAAACGCCTCCACCTCCTCCGGCCCCACGGTCAGGACCTCCGGGTAGTGTTCCCGGACAAATTGGAGTCGATAAGGGTCAATATCACAGACGATGATCCGCTTAGGATTATACAGCCCCACGCACTGTAAAGTACAGATGCCTGTCGGTCCAGCGCCGATGATCAGCACCGTATCCTCTTCCCCAATCTCCGAAATCTTGGCGCCCCAGTAACCGGTGGCCAGCACATCGCCTACCAGCAGGGCCTGCAGGTCCGTGACAGAATCAGGGATCTTATTCAGTCCCTGGTCGGCATAGGGCACGCGGACATACTCCGCCTGTCCCCCGTCGATCCGGCAGCCCAGCGCCCAGCCGCCGTTGGGATCCGTGCAGTTGTTGACCCAGCCGTGGCGGCAGAAAAAACACTCCCCGCAGAAGGTCTCTACATTGACTGTCACCCGGTCACCGGGACGCACATGGCTCACTGCCACCCCCACCTGTTCCACAACGCCCACCATCTCGTGGCCCACGGTGGTGCCGGGAACGGCCCGGGGTACAGAGCCGTGCTTGATGTGCAGATCACTGGTGCAGATGCTGCTCAGGGTCACCTTCACAATGGCGTCCCTAGGCTGGAGCAGTACCGGCTTGGGCTTGTCCAGCAGCGCAAAATGCCCTTGTTGAACATAGGTATAGGCCAGCATGATAAATCCCTCCTGTTAAAAGCTGATGATGTACCTTTTCATTATAGTCGGGCAGCGCTGCTGCGTCAACGCAAAGGCCGGCCTTGCCAAGGTTCCACCTGGCCTTTTCACCGGCTCATCATGACTCCTCGCTAGGTACCGAGGAACTGGGCCACCTGGAAATGATCGGAACCATTGTCCACCAGCTGACCCGCAATCTGACGGAAGAGCAGATCAAAGAGTCCGGCTTTGCCCCGTACTTCATCGATCACACCACCGGCATCTACCCCACTGCCGCCTCCGGTTCCCCTTGGAACGCCGCAGGAATCGGCGTCAAAGGCGATGTGATCGCCGACCTTACGGAAGATCTGGCAGCAGAGCAAAAAGCCCGGGTCACCTACGACAACATTCTCCGAATGTCTGACGATCCGGATGTGACCGATGCCATCCGCTTTTTAAGAGCTCGGGAGGTCGTTCATTTCCAGCGCTTTGGCGAAGGCCTGCGCCTGGCCAAGGACCGGCTGGATGAAAAAAACGTCTACTATATGAACCCTGCGTTCGACCACTGATCCCCTTGCAGGAAAAAAGCCGCAGCTTTCGCTGCGGCTTTTTCTTTACGATTCCATCAGATTCCAAAATTCCTCTTCCGTCAAAACAGGGACCTGCAGCTCCTGGGCCTTTTTCAGCTTGGAGCCTGCCGCCTCTCCCGCTACCAGATAGGTAGTCCGCTTGGAGACGGAGGAAGCAGCCTTTCCTCCCCGCTCCTCGATCATGGCTTCGGCAGCCTTGCGATCCATCTTCTGCAGCGTTCCCGTCAGGACGAAGGTCATGCCCTCAAAACGGGCATCCACCAATTCTTCCGTACTTTCCATGTTGACGCCGGCTGCCCGCAGCCGCTCCATCAGATCCCGGGACTGGGGCGCGCACATCCACTCCACAATATAATTAGCGGTGATGGCACCCACATCCGGGATCTCCGTCAGCTCCTCCACACTGGACTCGGCCAGGGCAGAGAACGTGCGGAAATGCTTTGCCAGGACCTTGGCCGCCTTGGCCCCCACCTGCCGGATACCCAAACCATAAATCAGGCGGGAGAGGTCGTTGGATTTGGAATGTTCGATGGCCCGCACCACGTTTTCCGCAGACTTTTCTCCCATCCGGTCTAGCTCCGCCAGCTCCTCAGAGTTGAGGTAATAAAGATCCGCCGCATTGGCGATCAGCTTCTTTTCAATGAGCTGCTGGATCACCGCCGGCCCCAGGCCGTCAATATCCATGGCATCCCGGCTGGCAAAGTGGGTGATATTGCGCAGCAGCTGAGCCGGGCACTCGGCCCCGGTGCAGCGGATGGCCGCTCCATCGGCATCCCTGGAGACCGACGCGCCGCAGACCGGGCAGCTGTCCGGCAGCAGATAGGGCTGCGTCCCATTCGGTCGTTTGGAAAAGTCCACTTCCACGATCTCGGGAATGATCTCTCCGGCCTTCTGAACCAGGACGGTATCCCCAATCCGAATATCTTTTTCCGTGATATAGTCCTGATTGTGCAGCGTGGCGCTCTGTACGGTAGTGCCGGCCAGATGCACCGGCTCCAGAACCGCCCGGGGTGTCAGAACGCCGGTCCGTCCTACCTGCACCACAATATCCAGCACCCGAGAAGGCTTCTGCTCCGGCGGATATTTATAGGCGATGGCCCATTTGGGGCACTTGGCCGTGCTGCCCAGGATCTCCCGCTGGGCAAGGCCGTTGACCTTGATCACCGCGCCATCCATGTCAAATGGATACGCTCCCCGGTGCTCATTGAGCCGCTCAATCTCATCCATGCACTCCCGGGCAGTACGCAGCACCTTGCGAGGAATGACCTTGAAGCGCTGGCTCTCTAAATAATCCAGGGTCTCGGAGTGGGACTCAAACTCCCGGCCCTCGGCAAGCTGCAGGTTGAAGACCTGAATATCCAGCCGGCGCTGGGCCGCGATTTTGGGATTGAGCTGCCGCAGGGAACCGGCAGCGGCGTTGCGGGGATTGGCCAGCAGCGCCTCGCCCCGTATCTCCCGCTGGGCATTGATTTCCAGGAAAACATCCCGGGCCATATATACCTCGCCTCGCACGATCAGGTGAGGCAGTTTTTCCGGCAGCGTCATGGGAATGGAACGAATGGTCTTCAGGTTCTCCGTTACGTCCTCGCCGACTCTGCCGTCACCCCGGGTAGCGCCCCGGACAAATACGCCGTCCCGGTACTCCAGCGCCACGGAAAGTCCGTCGACCTTAGGCTCCACAGAATAGCTCACGTCACTTCCCAGTTCACCTTCCATGCGCTGGCAAAACTCCTCCACCTCATCGGGGGCAAAGACATCCTGCAGGCTCTCCAGGGGAACTTCATGGGTGTAGGGCACAAATCCCTCCAGAATCTTTCCGCCCACCCGCTGAGTGGGTGAATCCGGGGTGATCTCTTCCGGATGAGCGGCTTCCAGCTCCTCCAGGCGGTGGTTGAGCCGGTCATATTCATAGTCGGACATCGTGGGTGCATCCAGCACATAGTAGCGGTATCCGTTTTCATTCAAGATTTCCCGCAGCTGTTTGATTTCTTCCCGGTAATCCATGATATGGAGTCCTCCCTGTCAACTGTTGTTGAGGATATAGTCCTTCAAATCCTCCTCATAAGTGCTTGGGTCTGTACTGAAATATGTGTAGGTGTCGGGTACAATGCCCACGATGATCGTCTCCGCCACCGTCATCGAGTTGGAGACGTTGGTGGCTGTGGTAAAGCCGGGCAGTAGAATACTGACATATACATCAATGTTCAAAATGATCTGATGCTTGGTCTGGTTGATCCCCGCCGAAGAAAACTCATTTTCAAAATGGGCGGAAGACGATCCCACCGACTCCATGCGCACAGAGATTCGCGGTCCCCGGCCGGCCAACACGGCAATCCCCGTCAGGTTTCCGATGGGAATCCCCAGTTCCTGGGCAGACATTTGATCCACCCTGGCCAAAATGGTGTGAAGAATATCTGATTGCAAGGTATTAAAAGCAACCATGTTGCTCTGCACAGCAGTGACGCGGCCATCATTATCTTTCTCCATCGTCACCAACTCATTGTATTGAATGTCTCCGTTAGCAATGGCTTCCTCCACTGCACTGGTAATGATGCGGTTCACGGCGTTGGATACCCGTGTCGTCGCCAGCTGTTCCAAAAGCGGACGCATCTGCAGTGTGGCGTATACCGCAAAGCACAACAGGCTCAGCAGTATAATTAGCAGCGTTCCCAAAATAATCGTCCGCCGGGTCATCTGTCGGCGATAATGGAAAAAATTTCTTCTCATCCGACCATCCCCCTCCCGGCATCCTATGCAGGGGCGGCTTGGTCGTATTTATTGACTTGCAGGGAAGCTGCGTTCTCGGTTCCCTGCGCCGTTTAGTGCAGCTGATTCACCAATTCCTTAAAGACCTTCCCCCGTTCCATAAAGTTGGCAAACCGGTCGAAGGAAGTACTGGCGGGAGAAAGAATCACCACATCCCCCTCCCGGGCCCGGCTGTCAGCCAGCTGCACTGCCTGAGAATAGTCTTGCGTGTCCACGATTTCCAGCCCGGCGTAGTTTTCCGCCTGCTCTACCGCCCGGCGGATCACTCCTGCCGTGGCACCGCAGAGGATCAGCAGCTTGACATGGTCGTTGACCACCGGGCCAAGCTGATCATAGGGAATCCCCTTATCCTTTCCCCCGGCAATCAAAATCACCTTTTCCGGGAATGAACGCAGCCCGGCAATCGTCCGGCTGGGGCTTGAGGCAATGGAGTCGTTGTACCAGCGCACGCCCCGCAGCGTCCGCACCAGTTCAATCCGATGCTCCACGCCGCCGAACTCCCGGGCAAAGGCCCGAATCTGCTCATCGGGTACCAGCCCATCCACTACGGCGATGGCAGCCAGATAGTTTTCAATATTATGGACACCCGGCAGACGAATATCCCCGATCTTCATGACTTCCCGTTCCTGCCCGTCGGCGGCGCAGATCACGGACTCTCCCCGCAAAAAGACCCCGTCTTCCAGTTCTTTGGTTCCGGAAAACAGCCGCGTCCGGCCGGGAGCCCGCCGGGCCTCATCCGCCGTCAGGCCGCAATCAGCATTAAAGACGGCAATATCTCGGGAATTCTGATGTGTAAAAATATTTTCCTTTGCAGAGATATACTCTGCAAAATCCTTGTGGACATCCAGGTGATTGGGCGCCAGGTTAGTCACCACCGCGATGTGGGGACTGCGGGTCATAGTCATCAGCTGGAAAGAGGACAGCTCCAGCACGGCTATGTCCTCTTTTTTCATCTCCCCGGTCTCCGCCAGCAGAGGATGTCCGATGTTTCCGCCCAGATGCACCCTTTTTCCGGCCCGCTTCAAGAGCTCGGCAATGATGGTGGTAGTCGTGGTCTTGCCGTCGCTGCCGGTCACGGCGATCTTAGAGCAGGGGCAGACCTCAAAAAAGGCCTCCATCTCACTGGTCAGGATACTGCCCCGATCCACTGCCGCCTGCAGCTCCGGCAGATCCGGCCGCATCCCCGGCGTGCGGAAGATCACATCCTCCGTCAGATCCCGGAGATACCCCTCCCCCAGCTGCAGCCGGGCCCCCAGGCTCTCCAGCTCCGCACCCAGTGTTCCCAGCTCTTCACGGCTTTTTTTGTCGCAGGCCGTGACGGAAATCCCCCGCTTCAGCAGCAAGCGGATCAGAGGCTGGTTGCTGACGCCGATCCCAATCACGGCCACCGTTTTATCTTTTAAAGAATCCAGATATTCTTCAAAATTCATGGAATTCGCTCCTTGCCTACTCGCCTCTCGGCGAGAAATTCACATAGAGAAATTATACCGCAGATGCGCTAAAATTACAACGGCTTCCCCGCACTTTCCCAGATCTCGGGCTGAGCGAAATACCAAAATGCCGCCGTCGGAGCATAGACGCAAATTCGCTCCGATGGCGGCAGTCTGTACCTGGTTTTTATTCCCCGCTTGTCTCTGGCTTGGCCTTTTCCCGGCTCAGTCAGGCTTTGATGCCAGCGGTCAGCTTCGGTACCCGGGGATAAGGCAATGGATGACTACGCGGGAGGTTCGTAGCAAAATCCGAAAGTACCACCGTGGGAATGCTGCTGGATATCCATCCTCATTGACTGCGATTGCTACCAGAATTGCGACATTTTCGTATTCTCCACCCCAGTTGCGGCGCAGATAAATGGCTGCCGGAGACACTTTGCTGCCCCACAGCGCTTCAGTAATATCTTCTACTCGGCGCACAGATATAACTGCCAGGTACATCTCGATGAGGGCTTCTTCCACGCTGCGCTCCCAGCGGCGATAGCGCTCAATGATCGCTGTTTCAAATGGCAGCCCCTTCAATCTGGGCATATGCAGAGTAACAT
>JAHHSB010000180.1 GCA_020025415.1 Oscillibacter sp.
CTGTGGGCTTCCGAAGGGGTTTTGGGCGGGGTTTGGGCCGCGGCCTTGGGCGCAGGCTGGGTGCCGGCTTTCTCCTGCACGCCCATCACTGCGGCGCCTCCTCTCCGTCAGTGGCGCCGCTTTCCGCACCAGCGGCAGCCTGCTCCGGCTCAGGCTGGGCGGCAGCGTCTGCCGACCAGACCTCCCCTGCCGGCTCCGCCGGGGGCACGAAGCTGGCAAAGTCCTGCTCCGGCTGGGGACGGGGCCCCCGGATAAACCAGATGCCCAGGCCCAGCAGCACTGCCACCAGCGCCAGCCGGGGCACGCCCCGGTACAGGAGGCTGGACAGCCAGCCCGGAATGAACCAGTCGAAATAGTACACCACCGTGGAGTACAGGGTGTAAAGGCCCACGCCAATCAGCACCCAGCCGATCAGGCCGTGGCGCTTGCGCCACAGGACGGAGAAGCGCTGCGCGTCCTGGTCCAAAAAGCCCAGCAGGTAATCATCCGCCGGGGCGGTCCCCTCCGCCAGCTGCCGTTGGAGATTGTAGCTGTCAAAGAAGGCGTAGAGCCACACCACCGGCAAAAAGATGGCCGGCACCCCGATCCCCAGTGCCACCGCCAGGGCAAAGATCCCCGCCGTCATCAGCAACAGTGACAGCCCCCGCTTCATATAACCCTGATACATCTCCCCGCAGCCGGGGATACAGGCCGCTAGAAACATCCGAAATCCACTCGTTCTTTTCATCTCGCTTGTCCTCCTTGTACGCTGTCATCGGGGGCCGTCCTCTGCCCGCCGTCTTTTTCAAAATGAAACCAGTCCCGCAAGCCGGAGAAGCCCTCCCACAGAGCTTGGCTGTATTTCTCCGGCCAGGTGTAAAGCTTCTCCTGGAACACCGTAGGCCCATCGGCGGGGCCGGAGAGCTCCAGAGTGGAGTTCATCAGCCCCTGGAAAATGCCGCCGGCCCAAAGGGCGGTCACCAGCACGATGCCCGCCGCCGCGGTGGCATAGCGGCTCATCAGCAGCCGGGCCATCCTTTGGCGCAGCCGCCGCCACAAAGACTGTTCCAGCTCTGCCGGCGGATCGCGCAGCGTCTGGGGCGTCAGCAGCTGGGTATAACGCAGCAGACATTGGTCGCAGAAGGCCAAATGCTCCGCCGCCTCCAGCCGCTCCAGCTCATCCATGGGCGCTTCGGACACCAGGGCCTGCAGCGCCTCGTCTGTCAAATGCCCGTCAGGGCGGAAATTTGCCATCTTGCTCCCTCCTGTCCAGCTGCTCGCGCAGCAGTTTTTTGGCCCGGGCCAACTGGGTATACACGGTCTTCACCGGCCGCCCCAAGGCCAGGGCGATCTCCTCGGGTGATCGCTCCTCCAGCAGATGGAGGCGGCACACCTGGCCGTAGGGCTCCCGCAGCTCGTTGATCAGCACCCGGATGGCAGCCGCCTCGCTGCGGCTGACCGCCTGCTCTTCCAGGCCAGGACCGGCGGAGCGCTCCGGCAGCCCCTCATCCCCTGGCAGCAGGGTGTGACGCTGGTAGGCGCTTTGCAGATAGTCCCGGGCCTTGTTGGCCGCGATCCGTCCCAGCCAGGCCCGCTCATAGTCCGGCGGGCAGCTCTCCCGGTGCAGGTAGGCGGAGAGGAACGTCTCCTGGGTCAGATCCTCCGCCGCAGCCGCGTCCCGCGTCAGCTGAAAGCAGATGGTATATACCAGGGTCTGGTATCGGATCACAAATTCCCCGAAGCCCTCTTTTGTCAAAGCCGACACGGAACGCCTCACCTCCTCACTGATCATAACGGCAAAGGGCGCCGCTTTTCTTCAAAGTCCGAAAAAATATTTTTTTCGGAGGCAGAGCGCCGCCCAACTCCGCCCCAACGGATAAAATGGTGGGGATCGGCATAGAAATAAAGAGAAACCTTATGGAGAGGAGCCTTCCTATGGACGAACATTATCCCTATGCCCTGCCGCCCCTGCCCTGGGCCTATGACGCCCTGGAGCCGGAGCTGGACGCCAAAACCGTCATGCTGCACCACGACCGGCACTTTGCCGGGTATATCGACAGTCTCAACCGCCTGCTGGCACCCTATCCGGAGTATCAGAA
>JAHHSB010000181.1 GCA_020025415.1 Oscillibacter sp.
CTGGCGGTTGTCAGTCAGTGCCTCCACAATCACGGCCACGCCGCCGGGGCCGTAACCCTCATAAGTAACGGCCTCATAGTTGTCGGTATTGCCGGCACCCAGAGCCCGGTCGATGGTGCGCTTGATGTTGTCATTGGGCATATTGACTGCCTTGGCCTTGGCAATAACGGTAGCCAGGCGGGAGTTATTGTTGGGATCGCCGGAGCCGCCGCCCTCCTTTACCGCCACGATGATCTCCTTGGCGATCTTAGTGAATGCGGTGGAACGCTTGGCGTCTGCGGCGCCCTTGGTCTTCTGAATATTATGCCATTTAGAATGTCCGGACATATCAATAGTCTCCTTTTTACTTTGTTACATAATAATGGAAAATCTCTTTATGGACTTCCGACTGCCGCACCTCTACTCCCGGAAAGCGGCCGCCTACATACGCCGCCAGCTTCGGGCAGATCACATTTTCCGTAGGAAAATGTCCTGCGTCAATCAGATTGATTCCTTTATTAAACGCATTTTGGAAATCGTGGTACCCGGCGTCGGCAGTCACAAAACTGTCGCAGCCTGCGGCCACCGCCTGATCCAGATAGTCCACACAGGCCCCGCCGCCTACCGCCACCCGGGAAACCTCCCGTCCGGCATCACAATAACGCAGGCCCGTGCAGCCCAGCTTCTCGGCCACCAGGCGGTTGAACTGCTCCAGCGGCAGCGCCGCTTTCAGCGTTCCCACCCGTCCGATACCGTCTTCAGCCAGAGCCCCAGGGTCCTCCAATTCCAAAGCTTCCGCCAGGGCATCGTTCACACCGCCCTGGGCAACATCCAGATTGGTATGCATACAAATGGCGCCGATCTCGCTGCGGATCAGCTTCGTCAGCAGGCGCCCCTGGGGATTGTCCTGCCGCACCGTCTGCACCGGAGTCCACGCACAGTTCATCAGGGGATGATGGGCAACGATCAGGTCAGCGCCCCAGGCGGCAGCCTCGTCTGCCACCTGCTCGGTGACATCCAGCGCCACCAGCACCTTCCTGCCCCCGGCGTCCGGATCCCCCACAAGGAGTCCCACATTGTCCCATTCCATGGCACCAGAGCGCGGTGCCCAGTCAAACAGCGCCTGTTCAATTTCCCGAATGGTTGGCATGTCTCCACTCCTCTCTCATCACCAATAAATCGGTCAAAATATCCCGCTGGCGATCTGTATGGGCCCGCTGCTCCGGATCCTCCGAACGGCTGCGGCCCGCAATAATCCCCTGCAGCTGGATAATCTTTTCAATGATGTACCGCTCGCCCAACGGATCATGGACAAGCCGGGCCCCGCAGAAAAGCTGACCAACGGACAGATGCATCTCCCCTGCCCGAGCCTCCATCACGGGATAGAGCCGGCCCCGATCTTCCACCAGGGTCTCCCGCACAATGGTGTAGCCGCTGTCCGCCAGAAAGCCCCGCAGCACCTCTGGCCGGGACTGGGGCTGAAGCAGCAAAGTGTGGCGGCCGTCTGCAGTCCAGGGGGCCGCGGCCAGGATCTGGGCGATATTCTCACCACCCATACCGGCGATCACAACGGTGTCGGTCTCATCCGGGCCAATCCCGGCAAGGCCGTCACAGCAGCGAAAATCAATCTCCTGAGCAACCCCATAAGCGGCGGCGTCCCGCCTTCCCCGCTCCAAAGGACCGGCACGCAGGTCACTGGCGATGGCGGCGCTGATCCGCTGGCGCAGCAGCAGCCAGATGGGCAGGTACCCGTGATCGGTCCCCACATCCGCGATCCGCGCGCCAGGCTCCACCCAGTCTGCCAGAGCCTGCAGACGGGGAGTCAGCTCCAATTTTTTCTTTTGGTTCATCTCTCTCCCCCGTCGCAAACAGCAGAAAACCGCTTGAGGACGCATACGGATCACTCCGCATGCGTCCTGCAAAACTTATTCCTTGGCAGCGCCCTTGTTGGCCTCTTCGTTCACCAGAGCCAGCAGCTTGTCCACGTCCACGCCGTGGACCATGCAGGCCTCCTCCACAGTCTCACCCCGGGAAGAGGGGCAGCCCAGGCAGTGCATGCCGATGGACAGGAAGATGGGAGCAGTCTGGGG
>JAHHSB010000182.1 GCA_020025415.1 Oscillibacter sp.
TGGGTACTGTATCATGTTTTGCCCCCCTTGTCAACCCCGGTCGGGCGCGCCGCCTCTTCCCTGCCCCAGCGGAAAAAAGCCGGCCCTTTCGGGCCGGCTTTTTATGGGCTCAAAGGCTCAGCGGTCGATGTCGTAATCGAGAATGGTGCCGGTGGCGGCGTCAATGGTGTACTCGTACTCCGTGCCCGCGGCCTGGAATTTTACCTCATACTCCAGGCGGCCATCGTCAAAGTCCCGCTTGACCTCCAGCTTCCGGGTCTGGCTCCCGCTGACCCCGGCGTGGTTTAGAGCAATGGACTTGGCCTTGTCGCTGCCGATGTCGGTGCTGCCGCCCGAGGTGCCGCCGCCGTTGCCGTTGGCCTCCTTGTGATACTTGATAAGCTCGCCGGTCAGGGCGTCGATCTCATAGTCGTACTCAGTGCCGCTGTAATGGAACTCCACCTCGTAGATCATGCGGCCGTCGTCATAGTCGTACTCGCTCTCCAGAAACGTCACCTGGGCAGCGGTGAGACCCGCGTGCTTCAAAGCGGTTTCTTGGGCGGCCTGCTGGCCGATATAGGCGCTCTGACTGGCGTTGCCGGAGGAGACGATGGTGCCGGAGCCGGTACCCGCCTCGCCGGAGGTTTGGGCAACGGAAGTCTGGGCGGTGTAGATTAGGTTCAGCTCATTAATGGACAATCCCACCAGATCCTCAAAGGTCTTGGTGTTGCTGCTGCCGGTAACCACGGCCTGGATCAGGGCCGCCTTGCCGGCGGAGACGCCGTACTCCTCAGCCTTTCGGCTCAGCTCATCGCTGAATTGCAGCGTCTGGGCCAGGATGGCCCCGTTGAGCTGGGCACCGGCCAGGGCGGCGGACGCCTGCTCGGTCAGGGCCTGCTTGAGGGCCTCGCCCCGCTGCAGGTCATCGTCTTCCACGGTGATGAGGATGGAGTTGGCCAGTTCATCCACATACCCGTGCTGAAGCAGCGAGCCGATGATGGCGTTGGCGGCCACGCCCACATCCGTGCCATCCAGGTCCATGCCATCCAGGATCTCCACGGCGTCATCGTTCATGGCCGTAGCGGAGAGGACCTTTTCCTTCTCGCTCACCCGCAGCTCGATGCTGGGGTTTACATCCAGGCACACGACGCTGGCCAGGGCGCTGCCCTGCTGGCCAAAGTATACGGCACCGCCCGCGATCACCAGGGCCAGGCAGGCGGCCACGACTAGTTTTGGCCGGCTTCTGCGCTTCTTGCCGGCAGGCTGGTTGGTGTGGTTGTTAAAATGATGATTTTCCATGGCGTTGGTCATATGGATCACAGTTCCTTTCCTTGCTTTACAGCGGGAGAGCACCCCGGAAAGATCGTTGGGTGCGGCGTGATCCAGGGCAGTGCGCAGCCGGTTTTCCAGTTCACGATCTGTCATCGGGCGTCAACTCCTTCCAGTGTTTTCTTCAGCTTTGACAGGGAACGCCGATACTTGGACAGCACCGTGGGCAGCGGCAGCTCCAGCAGCTGGGCGATCTCCCGGTGCTTCAGGCCAGCCACCGCGTGGAGCATCACGATCTGACGCTCCTGCTCCGTCAGGCTCCGGAGGGCGGCGCCCAGCACCGCCTTGTCCTCGGGGGAAATCCCGGGCCCCTTCGCCGGCAGGGCGCTCCACTGCTCCTCCGAAAGGTCCGCCGTGCGTCCCCTCTCCCGCAGCTTCATCAGTGCCAGATTGCGGGTGATGGTCAGCAGCCATGCCATAGGCGTGCCCCGGGATCGATAGAGCGCCGCCCCTTCCCAGGCACGGACATAGGTGTCCTGGGTGACGTCCTCGGCATCGTGCCCGCTGCCCAATATGGAGAAGGCCATACCGTATACCGCCGTCCGGGTACGGTGGTACAGCCGCGCCAGAGAGTCCCGGTCTCCAGCCGCCAGCCCGGTCAAAAGTCCTTCCAGCTCTGCGCGGGCTACGCCGTATTCACTTTGCACAGCCGCCAAAATCATCATGGCTTTGTTCTCCTGTCATCAATAGAA
>JAHHSB010000183.1 GCA_020025415.1 Oscillibacter sp.
CCCCGGCCCAGCGCTTCCGCCCGGGGCAGAAGATTCTGGCCGTGGTGGCGGAAGTGAACCGGGAGCGCCGCCGCTTCACCCTCACCCACAAGGAACTGTTGGGCACCTGGCTGGAAAACGCCAGCTACTTCCAGCCGGGCGAAACCGTGCAGGGCACGGTACGCAGCGTCCAAAACTACGGCGCCTTTGTGGAGCTAACCCCCAACCTTTCCGGTCTAGCTGACCCCGGCCCTCAAGTATCGGAGGGTGACCGGGTCTCGGTGTACATCAAGACCATTCGGCCGGAGCGCATGAAGATCAAGCTGCAAATCATTGAAAAACTGCCGCGGGCGGAAGGTCCCCTGCCGCTGCGCTATCAGATCACGGACGGACAGCTCACCCACTGGGTCTACTCCCCGCCGGGCTATGAAAAGGCGGCGGTGGAGACGGTATTTACTCCGATCCCTTGATCTTCTCCCAATGGGCCCGAGCGGCCTGCTCGGTCTTGTTGTCTCCATAGTGATAATAACGGGTATGTTTCAGGCTGTCCGGCAGGTATTGCTGCCGGACCCAGTGATGGGGATAACTGTGGGGATACCGGTATCCCTGCTCCCGCTCCAGACCGGTAGAGTCGGCGTGAACGTTCTGCAGCTCCCGGGGCACGTCCCCGGTGCGACCGGCCTTCACGTCTGCCCAGGCAGCGGAGATCCCCTCCACCACGCTGTTGGACTTAGGGGCCGTGGCCAGCAGGATCGCAGCCTGGGCCAGGGGCAGCTGCGCCTCCGGCAGACCCAGCTGCATGGCGGTGTCCACGCAGGCCTTCACGATAGACACTGCCTGGGGATAGGCCATTCCCACGTCCTCGCTGGCCGAGCACAGCAGCCGCCGGCATGGCGTCACCAGGTCCCCGGTCTCCAAAAACCTGGCCAGGTAATGCAGCGCGGCATCCGGGTCGCTGCCCCGGAGGGACTTCATCAGTGCGGAGGCCAGATCATACATGGCATCGCCGCCCCGGTCATAGCGCATGGCGCTGCGCTGGGACAATGCCTGGGCGTCCTCCTCCGTCAGCAGGAGCTTTCCCTCCCGGATCCGGGCCGCCTGGACCAGCAGCTCCACGGCGTTGATAGCCTTGCGCACATCGCCGCCGCAGGCGGTCGCCACGGTCACGGGCACGGACTCCTCCCACTCCAACGGCAGATCTGACCGGCCCTGCTCGATCTTCAACGCCCGCTCCACAGCGGGGCGCACCTCCTCCGGGGAGACGGGCTTGAATTCAAATACAGTACTGCGGGACAGCAGCGCCCCGTAGACATAGAAATAGGGATTCTCGGTGGTGGAGGCGATCAGAGTCAGCTTCCCGTTTTCCATGAACTCCAGCAGGCTCTGCTGCTGTTTTTTATTGAAGTACTGGATCTCGTCGAGATAGAGCAGAATTCCGCCGGGGGCCAGCAACGTGTCCACATCGGCGATGATGTCCTTGATGTCCTGCAGCGAGGCGGTGGTAGCGTTAAGCCGGTGCAGGGTCTTGTTGGTCTGAGCAGCGATGATGTTGGCCACCGTGGTCTTGCCGGTGCCGGAGGGGCCGTAAAACACCATGTTGGCGCTGCTGCCCTTTTCGATCAGACGGCGCAGCACCCCTCCGGGCGCCAGCAAATGGCGCTGCCCCACCACTTCATCCAGACTTTTCGGCCGGATTTCATCCGCCAGCGGATGTCCCATACGGATCCCTGCCCTTCCATTTCAAGAATAATTTATTATAGCATACTCGCTTCCCTATTTCCATACTCATTTGCCGTTGGATGGATGGGGGCCGTTTCCTTAAAAAGTTTGTCGTTTTTCCTCGCCAAAAACAGATTTTTATGGTATGCTGACAGGCGAGGTGACAAGCTGATGAAATCCAAAGCCGCGGTCCGCCGCATCATTGAACTGCTCAAGGAGCTGTATCCCAAGGCCCTTTGCTCACTACAGTATGAAAAAGATTACGAACTGCTCTTTGCCGTG
>JAHHSB010000184.1 GCA_020025415.1 Oscillibacter sp.
GCCCTATTCTCCCTCTGGGCCCTGTTTCTTCTGGTGGATGGCTTTCTCCGCTTCGCCATGGGGTGCAACTGGCGCCTGGCCCTGAGGTCCGCGGGCTATGCCATGGTAGATAACCCGGTGCATATATGGCTGGCCTGGATCCAGCTGCTGGGCATGCTTGCGCTGCTGGGCGCCGGGGTCTGGGTGTTCCGCAAGGCCCCGGCCCGGCTCACCAGCCGGCGAAAGGCCGGTTGGATCCTGGGCTGGGTCCTCTGGGCCGTCAGCTGCCTGCCGCTCACGGCCCGGCTAACCGCCCGGCTCTTTGCCGCCCTAGACAGCGCCCTGCTTTACCGGCTGCTGCTCACTGCCTGGGACGACGCCTGCCTGCTCCTGCTGGCCTGGCTGCTGAGCGTCAGTTCCCGGGCTCTGCTGGAGCGGCGGCGGGCCCGGGCAACCGGGGGTTGACAAAAAGAAACCCGCCGTCGGTGGCTTTTTCCCGCCTCATCTGGTACACTGACCTTAGAAGAGAGGAGGCGGAACTATGAACGAGCGCCATCAAACCCTGGGCGGGCGGATCCAGGCGGGCCGCAAGGCCGCCGGACTTTCCCAGGAGGCCCTGGGCGAGCAGCTGGGCGTTTCCCGGCAGGCGGTGAGCAAATGGGAATCCGGCGCCGCCGTGCCGGAGCTGGATAATCTCATCGCCATGAGCCGGATCTTCGGCGTCACCATCGGCGCCCTGCTGGGCGTGGAGCCGCCCCGGGGTGAAGGGGGTGCCGCGGAGGCCCCGCCCGAAAAGCCCGGCGGCGAAAACGGCCCTCTCTCCGCCTCTGCCCAGGCGGGACTGACAGAGCGGGAGCTGGCGGCGGCGGAGGCCATCGCCGCCCGCTACGCCCGGGAGATCGCCGCGGTGTCCCGCCCTCGCTGGTCCCGGCGGTGGAAGCTGGTCGCGGCGGTCTGCGTGCTGGCAGCAGGGTTGCTAATCTGGAAGGCCGTGAGCGTGCGCTTTGATGAGATCCGGCGGGAGCTGTCCAATGTGGAGAGCATTACCTCCCAGCAGATCCAGCAGATCACCGGAAAAATGAGCAGTATATTGGCCGAAAGAGATAGTATCTTATCTAATTGTGCCATTCAGGTCCAGGGCTATGACTTTGCGGCCAACACCGTAACCTGGACGGTGAGCGCCGCGCCCAAGGAGTACGCCCATGATTCCAGCGCCGTGTTTACCCTGCTGACCGCCTCGGGGGAGTCCTATTCTGCCCCCGCCCGAGAGTCGAACGGCGTGTTCACAGTCTCGGACTGGATGGTGCCCATGGACGGGCCCATGGACCTGGCCATCGCCATCAGCGGCGGTGGGGTCACCCGGACGGAGACCCTGGCGACCCGCTATGACGCTCCAGAGGATTTCCGCCTGTGGGCGGATGGCAGCTGGGATCTGGAGTGGGACGGCCGCACCGTCACCTTCACGGGGGTTTCCCTGCGGGTGGAAAATCACAGCGCGGCAGCCACGGCGCTCCAAAGCGCAGAGCTGGCCATCTTCCGCAACGGGGAGGCAGAGCCTGTTTGGTCGTCGTCCCTGCCCCAAGCCCGGAAACTGTGGCAGGATCACGGGGTGGTGCAGATGTATGTCACCGATAAAACCTATATGCCCCGGGTGGAGACGGAAGACGGGGACGAGCTGCTGGCGGCGGTAAAGCTCACCGACGACCAGGGCCAGTCCTTCTGGCTGTTCCTGGCGGCGGCGAAGAACGACCAGGGCGCGCTGATCCACGCCCCCCAGCAAGATCTCAACGAGCGCTTTCCCAACTGGCAGCCCGGAGAGCAGGTGGACCCCTGCTGGGACTGCTAAAGGCCGCGCAGAACTGCACAAAGCACAGCAAGGCCCCGGAGCGAACCGCTCCGGGGCCTTGCTGTGCTTTTTCTACTTCATCAGCTCGTACATGACGGCCTTGATGGTGTGCATCCGGTTTTCCGCCTCGTCAAAGACAATAGAGG
>JAHHSB010000185.1 GCA_020025415.1 Oscillibacter sp.
ATACACCATCGCCGACGCCCAGCGGGTCAATGAATCCCTGCAGACCTGTGAGTACGGGCAGACCATCGATTTGTGCGAGGGTGTCACCGTCCGCTTTGAAGACGCAGGCCACCTGCTGGGCTCGGCCTGCATCTATATGACCCTGACCGAGGGCGGCGAGACCCGGACCATCGTATTTTCCGGTGACCTGGGTAATATCAACCAGCCCATCATTCGGGACCCCAGCTATTTTAACGGGGCGGATTACGTGGTGATGGAGTCTACCTACGGCGACCGCAACCACACCGAGGTGTGGAGCTATACCGATGACCTGGCGGCCCTGATCGACAAGACCATTGCCCGGGGCGGCAACGTGATCATCCCTTCTTTCGCCGTGGGCCGCACCCAGGAGCTGCTGTACTTTATCCGGGAGATCAAGGACCAGAACCTGGTCAAGAGCAATCCGGATTTCCCCGTTTATATTGACTCCCCCCTGGCCAAGAAGGCCACTACCATTTTTACCGGAAATCTCCGCGGTTATCTGGATAAGGAGGCGCTGGAGCTGGTGGCCGACGGGACCCATATGTTCCAGTTCTCCAACCTGCGAATGACCGAGACGGCGGAGGAGTCCAAGGCCCTGAACGAGGATCGGACGCCCAAGGTGATCATCTCCGCTTCCGGCATGTGCGATGCGGGCCGGATCCGCCATCATCTCAAGCACAACCTCTGGCGTCCGGAGAGCACGGTGGTGTTTGTGGGCTTCCAGGGAGAGGGGACGCTGGGCCGCCACCTGCTGGAAGGGGCGGAGTCTGTCCGCCTCTTCGGAGAGGAGATCTCCGTTCGGGCAGAGATCGTGAACTTCCAGGGCCTTTCTTCCCACGCTGACCGGGATCACCTGCTGGCCTGGATCGCCGCGTTCAAGGCGCCCAAGCCCCAGCACGTTTTCGTGGTCCACGGCGACCGGGAGGTGGCACCCTTCTTTGCCAAGTCTGTGGAGGAGCTGGGCTTTGCCGCCCACGCACCTCAGTATACCGAGGTCTATGACCTGATCAGCTGCACCCAGCTGGCCACCGGCTACCTGGCGGAGCGCAAGACCAAGGCCTTTGACGGCGCGCCCAAGAGCCCGCCCGCCTATGAGCGGCTGGTGGCGGTGGGCCAGATGCTCACCGAGACCATCAAGCGCAGCAAGGGGCGGGACAACAAGAGCCTGGCGAAATTTGCCGACCAGCTGAAACGACTGCTGGAGAAGTGGAACGTATAAGTGGAAAAGCTGATTCAAAACAAGGTTTATACCGGTACCGTGGAGGGCTACTCCAGCGAGGGGCTGGGCATCGTGCGCATCTGCGGGGCGGTGGTATTTGTTCCCCGGGCTGTCCGGGGTGAAACGGTGGATCTGCGAATCACTAAAGTGATGAAGCAGGCCGCGGCGGGGGAAATCGTAAAGATCCACCAACCCTCGCCGGAGCGGACGGAGCCGGAGTGCCCTTGGTTCGGGCAGTGCGGAGGCTGCGACTTTCAGCACCTGAGCTATCCGGAGGAGTTGTGGGCCAAGCGCCAGCGGGTCCAGGATGCTCTAACCCGCCTGGGCGGTGCGGCCGTGGAGGTGGAGGAGATCCTGGGCGCCCGGGATCCCCTGCACTACCGCAACAAAAGCCAGTATCCCGTGGGGGCAGATGGTACCATCGGCTTTTTCCGGGCCCGGAGCCATCAGGTGGTCCCGGTAGAGCACTGCCTGATCCAGCCCCAGGCCGCCGACCGGACGGCCAAGGCGGTAAGCGAGTGGATGAAGCGCTATAAGGTCCCGGCCTATGACGAGCGGACGGGAAAGGGCCTGGTGCGCCATGTGTATGTACGGCTCAATGCCAAGGGGGAGAGCCTGTGCTGCGTGGTGGCCAATGGCAAGCAGTTGCCCCGTGAGGCGGAGCTGGCCGCTTATGTGCAGTCCGCCGTGCCCAAGACCGTGGGCGTGGTGCTGAATGTGAATACC
>JAHHSB010000186.1 GCA_020025415.1 Oscillibacter sp.
CACGGGGGACTGAGCCGGATGGGATCCGGCGGCGCTTCCGGGAAAACAAAATCAACGGAATAGGCATTGACAAACGTGGAAAAATACGGTACAATGCCTCGAGTAAAAAGGGAGTAGCTGGCACAGCTTTTGTGTATCCGCGGGCGTCAGTACGGGCGTTTGCCCCGCTTCGGATTGAAATGGCGAGACTTTTGCATCAATGCAGGGCATTGGCGCAGGGGTCTCGCCTTTTTTGCGCCCGCCCGGGAGGGAGTGTATACGCATATGAAAGAAGTCAAGGGTATTTGGGAAAAGACCCGGGTGGAATTGTTCCGGGATCTGGACTGCGGCGAGGAGGGCCTCAGCGGCCAGCAGGCCGGGGAGCGGCTGGAGCGCTTCGGCCCCAACGAGCTGCAGGAGGGCGGCAAGAAAAGCACTCTGCGGATCTTTTTGGAGCAGTTTTCCGATTTCCTGGTGATCATCCTCATCGCTGCCGCCGCCGTATCCGCCTTCCTGGGCGATGTGGAGAGCACGGTGGTTATTCTGGCGGTGATCACCATGAACGCCATTCTGGGCACCGTCCAGACGGTGAAGGCCGCCGCGTCCCTGGACAGCCTCAAGCAGATGTCTGCCCCCATCGCCAAGGTGGTGCGGGACGGCCGGGTGATTCAGGTCCCGGGCCGGGAGGTGGTCCCCGGCGACGTGGTGGTGCTGGAGGCAGGCGACTCCGTCTGCGCCGATGGGCGGCTGCTGGAATCCGCCAGCCTGAAGTGCGCGGAGAGTGCCCTCACCGGTGAGAGCCTGCCGGTGGAAAAAGAGACCGGCGAGATCGCCGGGGAAGTGCCCCTGGGCGACCGGAAGAACATGGTCTTCTCCGGCAGCTTCGTCACCTACGGCCGGGGCCGCTTCCTGGTCACCGCCACCGGCATGGAAACGGAGATGGGCAAGATCGCCGCCCTGCTCAAGAGCACCGAGGAGCGAAAGACCCCCCTCCAGACCAGCCTGGACCAGTTCGGCCGGAAGCTGTCCATCGGCATCCTGATCATCTGCGCGGTGCTGTTTGCGGTGAGCGTGTTCGTGCGCCGCGAGGACGTGATGAACGCCTTCCTCTTTGCCGTGGCCCTGGCCGTGGCCGCCATTCCCGAGGCTCTCAGCTCCATCGTGACCATCGTGCTGTCCTTTGGTACCCAGAAGATGGCCCGGGAAAACGCCATCATCCGCAAGCTCCAGGCGGTGGAGGGCCTGGGCAGCGTGTCGGTGATCTGCTCGGACAAGACCGGCACCCTGACCCAGAACAAGATGACCGTGAAAAAGCTCTACACCGGCGGCAAGGTGATCTTTGCCCAGGAGGCGGACTTCAACGATCCTCTGCAGGAGCCGCTGCTGCGCACGGCGCTGCTGTGCAGCGACGCTACGGTGGATGAAAACGGGGAGATCGGCGACCCTACCGAGACGGCTCTGGTCCGCCTGGGCGAGGCCTACGGCTTTGACGAGAGTGATACCCGCCGCCGCTGGCCCCGGCTGACGGAGATTCCCTTTGACTCCGACCGCAAGCTTATGAGCACCGTCCACGAGATGGGCGGCGGACTGCTGATGGTCACCAAGGGCGCGGTGGACGTGCTGCTGGACCGCTGCGTCATCTCCCAGAAAGAGCGCGCCGGCGTGGAGGAAGCCAACGAGCAGTTTTCCCGAGAGGGGCTGCGGGTGCTGGCGTTTGCCTGCCGCCGGGTGGACAGCGTGGCTGTCAGCCTGGAAGATGAAAACGGCCTGGACTTCCTGGGACTGATCGCCATGATGGACCCGCCCCGGGAGGAGTCCAAGGCGGCGGTGGCAGAGTGCATCGCCGCGGGCATCCGGCCCATCATGATCACCGGCGACCACAAGGTAACCGCCTCTGCCATCGCCAGGGAGATCGGCATCCTCACCGAGGGCACCGAGGCGGTGGAGGGCGCCGTCATCGACAAGATGACCGATGAGGAGCTG
>JAHHSB010000187.1 GCA_020025415.1 Oscillibacter sp.
CGCTGACGTGGAGGCTCTCAAGGCTGCCGGCAAGCTTTTCACCCCCGACACCTTCGCCGAGATGGCGGGCACGTTTAAAGAGCGCAGCGGCGATGTGATTAAGGCCTTGTGCCTCCACGTGGCCCACACCTGCAACTTGAACTGCAGCTACTGCTTCGCCAGCCAGGGCAAATACCACGGCGACCGGGCCCTGATGAGCTTTGAGGTGGGCAAGCAGGCCCTGGACTTCCTGATGGATCACTCCGGCAGCCGCACCAACCTGGAGGTGGACTTCTTCGGCGGTGAGCCGTTGATGAACTGGGATGTGGTCAAGCAGCTGGTGGAATACGCCCGCAGCGTGGAAAAGGAGCGGGGCAAGCACTTCCGCTTTACCCTGACCACCAACGGCATGCTCATCGATGACGATGTCATCGACTTCTGCAACCGGGAGATGAGCAACGTGGTGCTGAGCCTGGATGGGCGCAAGGAGGTCCACGACCGGCTGCGGGTGGACTACGCCGGCAACGGCAGCTGGGAGCGGATCGTGCCCAAGTTCCAGAAGCTGGTTGCAGCCCGGGGCGGCAAGAACTACTATATGCGGGGCACCTTCACCCATGCCAACACCGACTTTGTCAACGACATCATCACCATGGCGGACCTGGGCTTCACCGAGCTAAGCATGGAGCCGGTGGTCTGCGCCCCAGATGATCCCGCCGCCCTGACCGAGGCGGATCTGCCGGTGGTGAAAGAGCAGTATGAGCTGCTGGCCAAGGAGATGCTCCGCCGGAAAAAAGAAGGCCATCCCATCACCTTCTATCACTACATGATCGACCTGACGGAGGGCCCGTGCATCTATAAGCGGATCTCCGGCTGCGGCTCTGGCACGGAGTACATGGCCGTCACCCCCTGGGGCGATCTGTATCCCTGCCACCAGTTCGTGGGCGAGGAGCGCTTCTGCCTAGGCGATATCTGGAAGGGCGTGACCAACCCGGCGGCCCAGGAGGAGTTCCGCAGCTGCAACGCCTATGCCCGGCCCGAATGCGCTGACTGCTGGGCCAAACTCTACTGCTCCGGCGGCTGCGCCGCCAATGCCTACCACGCCACCGGCTCCGTCCGGGGGGTGTACGAATACGGCTGCGAGCTGTTCCGCAAGCGCATGGAGTGCGCCATCATGCTGAAGGTGGCCGAGGCCATAGAGGATTCCCAGGGCTGAAAGACCGGAAACGAAGGGGGAAGGGCCGCCGTGGAGACGCCCATCTATGATTTTGTAACGGACTATATCCGCCGCGGCCCTGCCCGGCTGCACATGCCCGGCCACAAGGGGGCGGCGGTGCTGGGCTGTGAGGCCCGGGATATCACCGAGGTGGCCGGGGCGGACGCGCTGTACGAGGCGGAGGGCATCATCGCCCGAAGCGAGCAGAATGCCGCAGCCCTGTTCGGCACGGGCCGCACCCTCTATGGGACGGAGGGCTCGTCCCAGGGCATCCGGGCCATGCTGACCCTGGCGGCCCAGAATGCTTCCTGCCCGGCGGGGGAGCGGCCGCTGATTCTGGCGGGGCGAAACGCCCACCGGGTTTTTGTCACCGCTGCGGCGCTGCTGGACCTGGAGGTCCGCTGGCTCTGGCCGGATGGGGCGGACTACGCCCTGTGCCGCTGCCCTCTGTCCCCGGCGGGGCTGGAGCGGGCGCTGGACGGGTTGGAGCGGCCCGCGGCGGGGGTGTATGTCACCTCGCCGGACTATCTGGGCGGGGGGCTGGACATCCGGGCTTTGGCCGAGGTCTGCCATGCTCGGGGCGTGCCGCTGCTGGTGGACAACGCTCACGGTGCCTACCTCCGCTTTCTGCCCCAGAGCCGCCACCCCATGGACCTAGGGGCGGATCTTTGCTGCGACTCGGCCCACAAGACGCTGCCGGTGCTCACCGGCGGGGCCTATCTC
>JAHHSB010000188.1 GCA_020025415.1 Oscillibacter sp.
TAAAGCAGAAGGTGACCTCGCAGACGGTGGGATCGTCGGCGGAGGGCTCCGCCGTCACGTCGCCGTAGCTGTCGATGATCTCCGCCGCCAGCTTGTTCTCCAGCTCCACGATCACCTGGGAGCGGATTGCGCTGCGGGTCTGGGCGGTGTTTTTTACTCGGGTGAACTTGCTGCGCAATGCGCTGCGAATGGCGGGGATGACGTCGTCCACGATCAAAATCGTGGTCAGCTCCCGCCAGGTGGTGTCCCCGGCTCCGCCGGTGGTGGTGTGGGTGGTGATGCCCCGCACCGGCGACACCACACCGGAAACCGACTCCAGCGGCAGGATGCCGCCCCGTACCAGCAGGTCGATGTCGTTGTCGGTGTAACTGCTTTGCAGCCCGCCCAAGCCCTTGAGCTCCACACCGTTGAGGGGAATGGCCGGATCCCGCTGGGAGGCGATGGCCCCCGCCACCGCAGCCGCGGCAAATACGGCGGGCAGCTTCTGCCCTGCGCTGTTCAGGGCATCCGGCCCCACCAGCACCATTCTCTCGCTGTTCAGCGCCCCGGCGTGCTCCACCAGCTGGGAGGTGCTCTCCTCCTGCCCGCCGACCACGCCAATTCGCTCCCTGCGATTTTCCGACGCGGTGACAGCCGCGTCCCGCAGTTTCTGATGAATCTCCACTTCCGGACTGTCGCACACCAGGATCTGGATAGACTCATCCAGGTTCAGTACTTCCAAGGCCGCCTCATAGTTGGAAACGGCAGCGCTCTCCGCCACCGCCACTGCCTTCACCGTGCCCGCCCCGTTGGCGAACAGCAGCTCCAGCAGCGTGGACATGCCGGGGCTGCCCGGCTCATCCTCGCCAAAGGCCTCCAGCGCGGCGCTGTACCCAGTCAGGGTGACCTCCTCCAGAGGGGTGCCCTTCGTGGCTTTGGCCACCACGCCGATGATTTTGTCCGCCTTTCCGCGGGAGTAGGCTGCGGACACGTCATAGGTGGAATACACACCCGGACGCTCGCGAATCATAGTCAAACGCTCACCACACCTTTCAAAATAAAGTCCAGCAGCGTGCCGTCCTCCGGGTTCAGCTCCGCTGTGAAAAATGCACGGCAGTGCAGATTGCCCCGCCGCAAAAAGAGCCGGTTGTCCTCATCCCAGCTCACCGGCTCCCAGCTCAGCGCCCCGGGGCGTAGGCCGCTGGGCAGCCGTTCCAGCAGGGCCTGGGCAGCGGTTTCCATGCCCTGCTCGCACTCATCAGCCCGGGCGCTGCGCACTTCCAGCAGGATCTGGGCATCCATCTGCCGGCCATAGAGCTCCCGCAGCCCGCCGTCCACCTCGCTCTCCCGCAGGCCCAGATAGCTGCCCAAGCCGCCCTCCCGGGTGGTGACCGCTGCCACATCCACCGCGGTCACTGACCCGGCGTAGCACTTGGCGCTTCCCTGATAGGCGGCAACCGCCGTCAGTCCGGCCGCTTCCAGGGCCGCGATTACCGCCGCGCGGATCTGTAGTACCCCGTTCATTCCGCCGCCTCCTTCTCCGCCTCCAGCGCCGCCCACCAATGGGAAAACTCTCGCCCGGCATAGATGGCTGCGCTGTTGGTCACTGTGAAATTCCCGGCGGCACAGTGCAGGCCATTCCCTGGCTCTACCGCCTCCATGCCCAGATAGATCCACTTCCGGTTGTCCACCGTGCCCAGACTGGTGACCTGATAGGGAGCCTCCTTCCCTTCATCGGTGACAGGCTGGATAAAGGCCAGGATCTCTTTTCCTCCGCTGCCGGTGATCAGGCTCGCCGTCTCGCCGTAACGGCGCAGGATCTTTTCAAACTTCTCCGTCATCCCTTCACTCCCCGAACGCAGAATCGGTCGTCCCGAGTAAAG
>JAHHSB010000189.1 GCA_020025415.1 Oscillibacter sp.
GGATCTCCATGATGCGCTCCATCTGCTGCTGGGGCGCGGGCAGAAGCTCCATAAAGCCGGAGAGAGTCCGGGGGGTCATTTTCGCCATAATCAATACTCCTTCTTTCGTATGATGCGGGCTGCTGCCCGTGCCTCGCCGCCATTGCGGGAGGAATTGGGGGCAAGAAAATCCACAGCGGCAGTGGAATTTCAGCCGGAAAAGTGCGGTGAGAGGGCAAAAAAAGTTGCTCTCATCCCGGTTGATTGGGACGAGAGCAGGTACATTCTGCTTCGTGGTGCCACCCAAATTCAAGAGGCGGTGGAAAATCCGCGTCGCCTCTCCTTTGCGGCCTCCTGTTACGGGGAGGGTGCCGTGGGCGTTTCCGCCCCCGCTCCGCCGCTGTCCTTTGTCCGGCTCTGCACAAAGCGCTCTCAGCTGTGCGCTTCTCTCTGTAAGGCAGAGGGTCGGATTACTGCTGCGGCTTCCACGCGGTGGATGCACTTGTGGGCCTCCGCGGCCGCCGGGCCGGGGAAGAATTGCTCTTATTGTATGCGCCGGAGGAGAAAAAAGTCAAGCCAGGGCGGGAAAAAAGGCTCAGGCGATGGGCTTGGACCGGGGGTTGACCACCAGCCGCCAGTCCAGATCGCCCCGGGACAGGCCCAGGATGAGCATTTCCGCCGTGGCAATGTTGCTGGCGAAGGGGATGTTGTTCTGATCGCACAGGCGGGAAATATAGGAGATCTCCTCGGACATCACGTCGCTGTTGGGGTCGGAGAAGAAGAACACCAGATCGAACTCGTTATAGGCGATGCGGGCCCCGATCTGCTGACTGCCGCCGTGGGCGTAGGACAAAAAGCAGTGGACATTCAGACCCGTGGCCTCCGCTACCATATGGCCGGTGGTGTTGGTAGCGTAGATGGTGTGCTGGGACAGGATCCCGGCATAGGCGGTGCAGAACTGCACCATCAGGTCTTTCTTATTGTCATGAGACATCAGCGCAATGTTCATAAGAATCTCCTTTCTATCTGATTCGCATCAGGGGGACCCTTTGGCCAAGGATCCGCCGGGCGATGTTCTGGTACGCGGTACCGGCCAGGGTGCTGCCGCCCAGCAGCAGCGGCACACTTCGGTTCAGGCGCAGGGGCAGGGCGTCGTCCTCGGGCACCACTCCCAGCAGAGGCAGACCCGCGGTGTCGATGGCGTCGTCGATGGTGGCGTGCATGTGGCGCAGCAGCTTGCCCCGGACCCGGTTGACCACCAGGTGCAGCCGGCCGATGGGGAAGCGGTGGAGCTCCATCACCGTGTGCTGGGCGTCCCGCAGGGAGGAGGCGTCCGCCGTGGTCACCACCACGCAGCGATCGGCTGCACAGGTGGAGAGCTGGAAGCCGTAGCCCAGGCCCGCCGGCGCATCCAGCAGGCAGAAGTCGAACTCCCGGCGCACCTGTTCCACCAGGGCCCGCATCTCCTCTGCCGTGACCCGGCTGCCCCGCAATCGGGCGGGGGCCGTCAGCAGGTAGAGGCCCTGGATATTGGGGTGCTCCACCGCGGCCTCGGCCAGGGAGCAGCGGCCCTTGGCCACGTCGGAAAAGTCCATCAGCGCCCGGTCGGAAAGACCCAGGGCCAGATCCAGGTTCCGCAGGCCCGTGTCGCAGTCGATGCATAAGACCCGCTTGCCCAGAAGGGCAAGGGCGGAGCCCACGCCGGCGGCAAAGGAGGTCTTTCCCGTGCCGCCCTTGCCGGAGACCACGGCAATGCATTGTCCCCGTTGAGGTTGGGCGTTCAATTGAAATTCCTCCTTTCATCCTTTGGGATAGGGACCGGCAGCCTTACAGGGGCGCCTTTTTGATCTTGGCAAAGGGGCGGGGAT
>JAHHSB010000019.1 GCA_020025415.1 Oscillibacter sp.
GGCTGCAGCCCGCAAAGCGGCACTGCCCCAGATAGGGAGTAAACTCCACAAAGGTCTCGGGCAGATGCTCCTTGAGCTCCAGGTTCAGTTCCTCCGTTTCAAAGGAGGAAAAGCCCGGGGAATCCACGATCTCTCCCCCGCCGGCCAGAGCAAACAGCTCCACATGCCGGGTGGTATGGCGTCCCCGTCCCAGTGCGTCGCTGACTTCTCCCACTTGGATGTGGAACTCCGGGTCCAGAGCGTTCAGAATACTGGATTTCCCTACGCCGGAATTTCCTGTAAAGGCTGATAGCTTGCCAGAGATGCATGCTTTCAGCTCCTCCAGTCCCTCCCCTGTCACGGCGCTGACCCGCAGGGTAGGAAAGCCGGAGCGATGGTAAATGTCGTAGAGATCATCTGCCGGATCCAGATCATACTTGTTCAGAACCACCACTACCCCGCAATGCTTGAGTGCAGCGATGGCGGCGATACGGTCGATCAGGAAGGGGGCGGTTTGGGGAATGGCCCCAGAGGCGATGACCACCATCTGGTCGATATTGGCCACCGCCGGCCGCACGAAAAAATTCTTCCGCGGTTCGATGGCGTCGATCCGGCCTTCCCCGCCGCCCAGATCCTGCACCTGGACCAGGTCGCCCACCAGAGGGGAAATCCCCTCCCGGCGGAAACGGCCCCTTGCCCGGCAGGCCAGCAGCGTCTCACCGGTATCCACATAGTAAAAACCGCTTAAGGCCTTGCGAATTCTTCCGCTGCTCAACTGAACACCACCGTCTCTGTCTTGGTCAGCACATCATCTTCATAGACGTTGATGCGGCAGGAGCCGGACCCCTTCAGCGGGACTGTAATGGAGCCCAGAGAGCAGTCCACAACGTCGGAGAACTGCTCCTCCCCCGCCACCGTGATCTTCAGCTTGACGGTGTCCCGATCGGTGGGCAGGCTGCACGTGTAATCCATGGTGACCGAGGACGTGCCGGAGCTGACGGTGAAGTCGATCTTGGTTTTGGCATCTACCTCGGTACCGCCGGATATGCTTTGAAAGAGTACGGTGCCGGCAGGCTGATCGCTTTCTTCCTGGGTGACTTCGCCGCAGACCAGGCCCATTGTCTCCAGCTTCTTGCGGACATCATCGATCAGCTGGCCCTCGAAGGGGACCACGGTGACTTTTTCAGGGCCTTTGCTGATGACCAGCTTGACAGTATCGCCCTCGTGGAGCTCTGTACCGGCCACGGGGTCCGTGGAGATCACATAGCCGGCAGTGATCTCATCGTTATTGGCTTCTTCCGTCTCGATGGTCAAATCCAGCTGCTCTTTTAAAGACTGCAGCTCAATTTCCGCTGCCCGGGCCTCTTTCTTTACCAAATCGGGCATTTCCGCCGAATTCTCACCCGAGCTGATCCAGACTTCAATGACCAGGTTGCTCTTTTTGGTAGTTCCTTCATTGGGATCCTGATCGATGATTACGCCTTCGTCATACTGATCGCTGGCCCGCTGGCCCACGACCTTGATTTCAAAGATCTCCTTGACGCCTTCCAGCTGTTCGGCCTGCTCTTGGGTATATCCAATCACGTTGGGGACCACATATTCGTTAGGCGTGCTGCCGAAGGACTTGAAGATGGTGACAAACAGCACGACAAGCAACACCGCGGCCACTGCCACGCCGCCGCCGACCCACAGACCCTTGTGGCTTTTTTTCCGGGGCTTGTAGGACGGGGTGCGGTAGTCATCATCATCGTCGTCATTTCTGGAATTTTTATAGCCGGAGACGGCGGGATCCGCGTGAACGGCATGGGTGGTGCGCAAGGGACGGGTAGGCTCGTCGGATTCTTCCGGGTGCAAGTCGTCCATGGAATACTCCAGCACCACGCCGGGATTTTTCCGGAATGTCTCCAGATCGGCGATCATGGCGTCCGCAGATGCATAGCGCTTGGAGAGGTCTGGCGCCATGGCCTTCAGGCAGATCAGCTCCAGTGCCTCGGGAATATCGGGATTGATCTCCCGGGGAGCCAGCGGGATAGAGGACAGATGCTGAATCGCCACAGAGACAGCGGATTCCCCCTCAAAGGGCAGTCGGCTGGTGAGCATCTCATAAAGCACCACACCGGCGGAATAGATATCCGAGCGGGCATCGATCCGATCTCCCCGTGCCTGCTCAGGAGAGATATAGTGCACGGAGCCCAGGGCTTCCTGGGTCATGGTCTGGGCGGAGTTTTCCAGGCAGGCAATGCCGAAATCGGCCACCCGCACGCTGCCGTCCCGCAGGACCATGATGTTCTGGGGCTTGATGTCCCGGTGGACGATGCCCCGGCTGTGGGCGTGGCTCAGCGCCCGCATGATCTGCGTAATGAAATGCAGGGACTCCTTCCAGGTCAGCTGCCCTCGTTTTTCCATGTACTGCTTGAGGGTGATGCCGTCGATGAGTTCCATGACGATGTATTCCATATCCCCACCCCGGGAGACGTCGTAAATCGACACGATATTGGGATGGGAGAGCTGTGCGACTGCCTGGGATTCCGCGTTGAACCTCCGGCGAAAATCCTCATCCTGGGCTAGGTCGCTTTTGAGAATCTTCACCGCTACCAGACGATTGAGCCGGGGATCCTTGGCCTTATAGACCACTGCCATACCGCCGGTCCCGATACGCTCGAGAATCTCGTAGCGGTTATCCAGTACTTTTCCAATGTAGGGATCCATACGATTCACCCCTCCTTATCTGTGGTTTCCAGCAGAACGGCCGTGACGTTGTCCGGCGCGCCGCGGCTTTTTGCAATCTCCAGCAGACGGCTCAGACAACTGTCCAGCGGTCCGCCGTGGATCACCTCGAAGAGCATCTCCTGGTCTGTTACGGTGTTGACCAGCCCGTCGGAGCACAAGAGGATGAACTCCCCTGCTGCCAGCGGACATATGTAACAGTCCCCTTCGGCGTTAGCGTTGGGCCCCAGGGCCCGGGTGATGAGATTGCGGCTGGGATGCCGGCGGGCTTCCTCCGCGGTGATGTCCCCCCGGTCCACCATATTTTCTACCAGGGAGTGATCCTTGGTGATGCGATGGATCCCACCTTCAGAAATGTGATAGGCCCGGCTGTCGCCCACATTGGTGACGACGGCGCCTCCGGTACAAGATACCGCAGAGACCAGGGTGGTCCCCATGTTCTGACAGTCCTCCAGCTCTTCGGCGGCAGTGCAGATGGCCCGGTTGGCCAAAGAGACCGCATAGGAAGAGGCCTCCTTAAGCTGTTCAGAGGCCATGTTTTTGGTCAGCACCTTTTCCAGTTCTTCCACATAAACACGTACAGCGATCTCGCTGGCGATTTTCCCGCCGGAGGTCCCGCCCATACCGTCGCAGACCACGCAGATGGTGTGCCCGCTCTCGGGACAGTCCTTCACTGCGTATGCGTCCTGATTTTCCTTACGCACCAGGCCGATATCGGTGATTTCCCAGTGATTCATGACGGCTGGATCTCTCCTTTCTGTTCCTTCATCGCCTTGCGCCGCAGCTGGCCGCAGGAGGCGTCAATATCCCCGCCCAGGCTCCGCCGGACGGTAGCCGTGATCCCATGCTGCTCCAGCCGCTTTTGGAAGGCGGCGATGCGCCGGGAGGGCTTCAGGGGGCTTTCCACCACATCGTTGAGGGGGATCAGATTTACATGCCCGGGCATACCCCGCAGCTGCTTGGCGATCAGATCCGCCTGCCAGTCATGGTCGTTGACCCCATCGATCATGGCATATTCAAAGGAAATTCTGCGGCCGGTTTTCTGGAAGTACCGGTGGCAGGCCGCGAACAGCTCTTCTACGGGATAGGCGCGGTTGACCGGCATGATGGAAGAGCGGGTCTCATTGTCCGGCGCGTGCAGGGATACCGACAGCGTCAGCTGCAGCTGCAGCTCCGCCAGGCGGTCGATCCCCGGCACCAGGCCGCACGTGGACAGCGAGATGTGGCGCATTCCCATATTCAGGCCGTCCGGATGGTTGAGCAGTTCCAAAAACTTTAAAACCGCATCCAGGTTGTCCAGCGGTTCCCCGATCCCCATCAGCACCAGGTTGGAAATAGGCAGGCCGGAATCTTTTTGAGAAAAGATCACCTGATCCACCATCTCCCCCGGCGTCAGGTTCCGCACCCGGCCCTGAATCGTGGATGCGCAGAAGGCGCATCCCATCCGACAGCCCACCTGGGAGGAAATGCAGATGGTATTTCCGTGACGATACTGCATAACCACAGACTCGATGCAGTTCCCATCCGCCATCTCCCACAGGTATTTGGTGGTGCCGTCCAGCCGGGAGACCTGCTTGCGGGCCAGGACCGGCGGCGTCAGGGTGCAATGCTCTTTCAGTTTTTCCCGCAGAGCCTTGGGTAAGTCGCTCATCTCGTCAAAAGAGGAAACGCCCCGGTGGAGCCAGCGAAAGACCTGCTTGCCCCGGAAGGCTGGCTCCCCCGTGGATTGCAGCAGTGCCGTGATCTCTGGGAGAGTCATGGATTTGATGTCGCTCATGAGTTGTCCTTTCGCCGCATACGGCAGATGTAAAATCCGTCCGTCCCGTGCCGCTGGGGCCAGAGGGTGATCTGTCCCGCCACTTCGCCGATGGGCTCCGGCAGGAAGAAATTTTCCCGGGAAAAATCTGGGTGACTGGCCAAAAAGCTGTCGGTCACCATCTCATTCTCCTCCGGCAGCACCGTGCAGGTAGAGTAGATCAGACTGCCGCCGGGGCGGACATAGGCGGCCACATTTTCCAGAATGGCTGTCTGCACCACCGGCATCATCAGCAGATCGTCGGATTTTTTATAGCGGATATCCGGCTTTTTCCGAATGACGCCCAGACCCGAGCAGGGCACATCTGCCACCACCAAGTCAGCGGAGTCCACCCATTCCGGCCGGAGCTGTCGACCATCAGCGGTATGCGTGGTGATGCACTGGAGGCCAAGGCGGGCAGCGCCCTCTTCAATCCGCTTGCTCTTATTGGCGTGGAGATCGCAGGAGAGGATCTCTCCGCGATCCCCCATTGCCATGGCCAGGGCAAAGGATTTTCCCCCCGGCGCGGCGCAGGCGTCAATGATCCGGGAGCCAGGCTCCGGCGCGGCCACCCGGGCCACTAGCGCGGCCGCGGCGTCCTGCACCAAAAAATCGCCCCGGGTAAAGGGCTCCAGCTGGCTCAGCCGGCCTACGCCGCTCGATTCCAGGCAGCCAGAGAGCCAGGGGTGAGGCCGGACGGTGAGGCCGACAGACTGTAGCTCCTCTGCCAGGGTTTCCTGGGTGGTTTTCAGGGGATTGACCTGAATGGTGATGGAGGCAACCTGATTATTCTCCCGCAGGAAAGCCTCCGTCTCCTCCATGCCCAGCAGGCTGACCAACCGCTTCACCAGCCACTTGGGGTGGCTGTACTGAATGGACAATCGCCGCAGCGGATCTTTGTCCGGCAGCGGTGGAAGCTGCTGTTTGTTCCGGGAAAGTGCCCGCAGCACTGCGTTGACAAGGCCAGAGGCTTGCCCCCTTCCCGCCTGCTTTGCCAGCTCCACAGACTCATTGACGGCAGCTCTGTCCGGCACCTTTTCCAAAAAGAGAATCTGATAGGCACCGATGCGCAGAATATCCGCCAGCGGCGGCTGAAGATGATCCAGCTTCTGGGTACACAAGGCGCCCAGGTAATAATCCAGCAGCAGCTGATTTTGCAGCACGCCGTAGACAATCCGGCTTGCCAGCGCCCCATCCTGGGTGGAGAGCTGGCTGCGGGAGATCAGGGCCTTGAGGGAGGCGTCTGCCCAGGCGCCGCCGCTGTGACAGGCGTGAAGCACCTGCAGAGCGGTCCCCCGTGCGGTAGCAGCAATGCGCATCATCGCCGTCCTCCCCCATCGCGGCGGCCGCCGCCTCTGGCCAGGAAGATCAGCACAAAGCGCAGCAGCTGCAGCGCCGACATCAGCAGTGCCGCCACATAGGTCAGCGCCGCAGCGCTGAGCACCGAGCGGGCACCCCGCTGTTCCTCTTCATCCAGCAGGCCCTGGGAGCTGATGGTCTCCAGCGCCCGGTGAGAGGCGTTGAATTCCACCGGCAGGGTGATGAGCTGGAAGATGGTGGTCAGGGAAAACAGCACAATGCCAACCAGCAGTAGGGACTGATTGTAAAGGATCAGCCCCAGCAGCAACAGAATAAAGGAAAAGCGGGAACCGATTTGGGTCACAGGAATGACCGCGCTCCTGAGCCGGACGGGGCTGTAACCCTCGGCATACTGCACGGCATGCCCCGCCTCGTGGGCTGCCACACCCACTGCGGAAATGGTGGGGGCGTTGTACACGGATTCAGAAAGGTAGATGGTGTTGTCCCGGGGATCGTAGTGATCGGTCAGCTGACCGGAAACACAGCGGATCCCCACGTCGTAAACGCCATGGGCGTGCAGCACCGCCTCCGCTGCCTCGCGGCCGGTCAGGTGGCGGCTGTTGTTCACCGCCTGGTAGCGGCGAAAACTGCTGGACACTTTGGCCTGGGCCCAAAGAGAGAGCAGCAGAATGGGGATCAGGATCAGAACATAGAGATTATTGGCCAGAAAATAGCTATCGTAGTAGTAATAAGGCATAATCGATCACTCATTTTCGATAGAGATTGGGTGGCCCCGCAGATAGTCGGCGGCTGCCATACGCTTCCCACCTGCTGCCTGCAGCTCGGTGATCAGCAGGCTCTTTCCGTCACCGCAGGCAATTTCGATCCCCTGCTTCCCTGCCTGAAGTACTTTTCCGGGGCGGGCGTCCGTGGGATTGCCAGGAGCGGTGCGGAAGACCTTGAAGACGGTACCGGCGATCTCTGCGCTGGCGCAGGGCCAGGGCAGCAGGCCCCGGACCTGGTTGCGCAGCTCCCCCGCCGGTTTGCTCCAGTCCATGGGAGAAAGCTCCCGGCTGAGCATGGGGGCGTAGGTGCTGCGGCTGGAATCCTGAGGCACAGCCTTCACAGTTCCTGCCTCCAGAGCGGGCAGGGATTCGGCCAGGGCCTGGGCGCCCATTACGGCCAGGCGGTCCCACAGCTCGGGGGCGCTCTCCTCCGGATCGATGGGGGTACGGACGGTGTGGATCACATCGCCGGCATCCAGATCCTTGACCATATACATGATGGAGACGCCGGTTTCGGACTCTCCGTCGAGAATGGCCCAGTTGATGGGGGCAGCGCCCCGGTACTTGGGCAGCAGGGACGCGTGGACGTTGATGGCGCCCAGAGGTGGCAGCTGCAGGATTTCCTCCGGGAGGATCTTGCCATAGGCCACCGTAACGATCAGCTGGGGCTGGAGTTCCTTTACCAGTGCCAAAGCCTCCCCGTCCCTCATGCGCTGGGGCTGAAAGACCGGGAGATCCTGGGACAGGGCGTATTCCTTCACCGGGGAGTATGTTAGCTTCATACCCCGGTTTTTGGGCTTATCCGGCTGGGTAAAGACCCCGCAAATCGTATGTCCGTCTTCCACCAGACGCCGCAGAGAGACTACGGCAAAGTCCGGCGTACCCATAAAGAGAATCTTCATGCCTCTTACTCTTCCTCCTGCTCGATGTAAGCCTGCAGCTCCTCGTCGGTGAGGATGTGATCGGTATGCTCCACAAACAGATGCCCGTCCAGATGCTCCGTCTCGTGGCAGAAAGCCCGGGCCGTCAGGCCCTCCCGCTCCAGCTCGAAGGTCTTGCCGTTGCGGTCCTGAGCGCGGACACGCACCCGGTTGGGGCGCGTGACGATGGCGTACTGCCCGGGGATGCTCAGGCAGCCTTCCAGGCCGGTCTGCTCCCCCTGCTGGTCGATGATCTCGGGGTTGATAAGTTCCACGAAGTCGTCATTTTCCTCATCCAGCACCAGGCAGACCCGGCGCAGCACTCCTACCTGGGGTGCGGCCAGACCGGCGCCGTTGGCCTCGATCAGGGTCTCTCGCATGTCGTCTAGCAGCTGGTGCAGGCGGGAATTGAATTCCGTCACCGGGCGGCAGACCTTGCTCAGGCACGCGTCACCCTGCAGGACAATATTTCTCAATGCCATAAAATAGTACCTCCCTGACTGGTTCTGCTCACTCCGGAGCATTGCAGTCCACAAATATGTTGAAATTGCGATTTCTGGTCTGGCGGGCAGACTCCCACAGCAGCCAGCTGATTCGCTCCCGGGTGGGCGGATTGTTCTGCCCGACCAGCAGCACCCGATAACGAAAGCGGTTGTTGACTTTTAAGACCGGAGCCGGAGCCGGCCCCAGAATCTCCGGATCTCCCGGGATCTGGGCGGGATCAAACAGCTGGCGCAGCTGCTCCCGCAGATCCACCGCGCCCCGCAGCACCACAGCCTCTTCCGTTCCGGAGACAGTGAAGGTAAACAGGTCCGCAAAGGGCGGGAAGCGGCGCAGCCGCCGCAGCTGGATCTCACTTTCATAAAACTGCTGGTAATCCTGACGGGCGGCTGCCTGGATCACCGCGTTGCCGGGGGTATAGGTCTGAATCACAGCTCGTCCGCCCTTTTCTCCGCGACCGGCCCGTCCCACCACCTGGGTCAGGAGGCTGAACGTCCGCTCCGCCGCCCGATAGTGATCCACATACAAAGACTGATCCGCCGAAAGGACGCCCACCAGGGTCACCCGGGGAAAATCCAGTCCCTTAGCCACCATCTGGGTGCCTAGCAGAATGGGAATCTGCTCTTGCTCAAACTTTCGCAGCAGCCGTTCGTGGCCGTCGGCGGCAGTGTCCGCATCCATGCGGAGAACGGGGACGTCCGGAAACAGGCGGTGGAGTTCCTCCTCCGCCTTCTGGGTGCCCCCGCCCACGGGCTTCATCAGCCCGCCGCAGTTGGGGCAGCGATCCACAGCCTTTTCCGAGTGGCCGCAGTAGTGGCACATCAGCCGCCCGTTAGCGGAGTGATAGGTCAGCGCCGTGCTGCAGCGGGGACACTCCGGCGCCTTTCCGCACTCCACGCACAAAAGCATCCGGCTGTTGCCTCGGCGGTTAAGCAGTAAAATGCTCTGCTCCCCCGCCGCTAGATTCCGCTCCAACTCCCGGTGCAGAATTTCACCGATCAGCCCTGCATTTCCGTTCCGGATCTCCTCCCGCTGGTCGGCAATCACCACATCGGGGAGCCTATGCTCATTATACCGCTTCCGGAGAAGGTTATACTGATAGCTGCCCTGGCGGGCAAAATAAGCGCTTTCCACGCTGGGCGTGGCAGAGCCCAGGACCAGCACAGCCCCAGACTGGGCACAGCGGAATTTTGCGATGTCCCGGGCATGATACCGGGGGGGATTTTCCGAGCAGTAGCTGCTCTCCTGTTCTTCGTCCAGAATCACCAGCCCCAGCTGCTTGAGCGGGGCAAAGACGGCCGAGCGGGTGCCCAGCACCAGCTGCACCTCCCCCCTGCGGATACGCTTCCACTGGTCGTAGCGCTCCGTCATCCGCAGCCCGCTGTGGAGCATGGCCACCTTATCGCCGAAATAGGAGGAAAAACGGGCCATCATCTGGGGCGTCAGCACGATCTCCGGCACCAGCACGATGGCGGTGCGGCCCCGGGCCAGCACTTCCTGACACAGGCGGATATAGATCTCAGTCTTTCCACTGCCGGTAACCCCCTCCAACAGGGCGGCCTCTGCTTTCCCACTCTCCGTCAGGGACAGAATTCTGGAAAAAGCCGCCTCCTGCTCCTCATTCAGGACAATGGGAGCCCCAGGTTCCACCGTGGGGGGCGGTGTCAGGCGGAGGGATTCTTCCTCTGAAAATATCACAATACCGGATTTCTCCAGCCCGCGCAGCGTCCTGGAAGAAGCTCCGGTAAAATAGCAGATATCCGCCGCGGAGGTTTTTCCCGCCGAGGCCAGCAAAGACACGACCTCCCAGCGCACAGGCGCGGTTTTGCGTTTGGGCTCCATCAAAGCCAGGGCATCCTCGGCGTCCATGGCAAGTTCCACCATCCGCCGGGTCTTGTCGTGGATCCGGCGGGAGGCAGTTTGCCCGGAAAGAAGGATCTCCTTGCGGCGCAGAGCTTTGAGGGTCTCCCCCAGCTCCTCCTGCCCGCAGGCGGCTTCTAGGGCGGCGGTATCCCCGCTGCCGCCCAGGGCCAGCAGGGCCTTCACCACCTGGCGGCCACCGGAAACGGTTTCCGCTTGCTCCAGCGCCTGCTCCGCCGTCAGCTCCGGGGACAGGCGAAAGGTCTCCCGGAACTGATACCACAGTCCGGCTGGCAAAATCGCCTTGGCTGCGTCAAAAAGCGTACAGAAATATCGCTGGCGCATCCACAGGGCCAGCGAGAGTCCCTCCTCGTCCAAAACCGGATGAGCGTCCAGAATGGAGTCGATACTCTTGAGTCCGGGCTTTTTCTCCCCCGTGACTCGGCGCAGCAGCACCCCCTCCGAGCAGCGGTTGCCTTTTCCAAAGGGCACAGTGACCCGTACGCCGGGAAGGGCACGGGCTTCCAGCTCCGGCGGAATCAGGTAGTCGTAGGGCTTGTCGATAGCATAGGGCGCCGCGGCGACGGCAATTTTTGCAATGGCGACGCTCTCCATGCCGACTCCTCCTTCCTGCGGCTCAGACTTTCTCGGGTTCTTCCTCGATGGTCAGATCCATGTGGCTGGCATCCAGCTTGCCGTCAGCCACCTCATGAATGGACAGCGTGACCGGCTTCTCTTCCAGCTTGACGCAGTTTTCCTCCGCGTCCTCGGCGATCTGACGGGCCCGGCGGGCTACCACGTTGACCAGCATATAGCGGTTTGGGATATAAGAGATCAATTTACTCATTGCGGGATACAGCATCATAAAGCATACTTCCTATCTGCCATGTACGGCGAAAATTTTTGATTCTCCGGCAAACGTTATCTGCCGTTGATAATCTCCATGCGCTCTTTGGGCTTGCAGTGCTCGGCGGTCATGATGGCACTGAGCTCGTTGACCGCCTCTTCCACGGTGTCGTTGATGACGAAATAGTCATAGGTGTGGGCGGTCTGGAATTCCACCTTGGCCCGCAGCAGCCGCTTCTGGATCTTTTCCGGGCTGTCGGTGCCCCGCTCGGTGAGCCGGCGCTCCAGCTCGCTCCAGGAGGGGGGAGCAATAAACACCCGCACCGTATCCGGGCGTTTGCTGCACACCTGAATAGCGCCTTGGACCTCGATATCCAGAATCACATCCTGGCCCTGGTTCATGGCCGCGTCCACAAATTTCTTGGGCGTGCCGTAGAAATTGCCCACATATTCGGCATACTCCAAAAATTCGTCGTTGGCGATCTTTCTCCGGAAGGTGTCCACATCCAGGAAGTGATAATGCACCCCATCCACCTCACCCGGCCGGGGATCACGGGTGGTAGCAGAAATGGAAAAATACACGTTCTTGCGCTGATCCAAAAGCGCCTTCAGCACAGTGCTTTTGCCAACCCCGGAGGGGCCGGAAATAATAAAAGTTTTTCCCTTTTTCATATCAATCTTTCTCCTCTTCTCCCTGTTGTGCCTGCATCCGGGGCAGCAGCTTTTCTGCCGGGAGCGCAGAAAGGATCACATGGTCGCTGTCCATGATAAAGATGGAGGCGGTTTTGCGGCCATAGGTAGCGTCGATAAGCATCCCCCGTTCCCGGGACTCTTGCACCAGGCGTTTGATGGGTGCGGAATCAGGCGCCACCACGGCGACCACCCTCTCCTGGGAAATCAGACTGCCAAATCCGATATTGATCAGCTTCATACCAATCCTCCGTTCGCCCATGATACGCGGCACCAGCAGCGTGCGATGACCGCTTTCCGGTTCCAAAAGAGAAACAGGCGAGTCTGGGTTTGGGAGCCAGGTCTTTCCTTACTCCACATTCTGCACCTGTTCGCGGATTTTTTCAACTTCTGCCTTCAGATCCACCACAACCTGGGCGATCTCCACATCGTTGCACTTAGAACCGGTGGTGTTGGCTTCCCGGTTAATCTCCTGGATCAGAAAGTCCATTTTCCGGCCCATGGGCTCGTCGGAGAGCAGCATCTGCCGCAGCTGCGCCACATGGCTGCGCAGACGGACAGTCTCTTCCGCCACCGCGATCTTATCGGCGTAGATGGCAGCTTCCATAAGGATCCGCTGGGGATCGATGGCGCTGCTTTGCAGCACCTCCTGCATCCGGGCGGTCAGCTTCTGGCGATACTCGCTCACACATTCCGGCGAGCGCCGCTCCACCTGGCCGGTGAGCGTTTCAATCGTGGTCAGGCGGCTGCCAATGTCCTGCATCAGCTTCTCACCTTCCACCGCGCGCATGGCCCGGTGTGCTTCCAGCGCCTCATCCAGCACCTGGCAGAGGTCTTCCGTCACGGTATCCAGATCCTCGTCAGCCTTGGTGACGGAGAGAACATCCGGCATCCGGGCAAGCTGCTCGGCGGTGACATTGGGTTCTGAGCCGCACAGCTCCGCCAGCTCCCGCAAGGCGGCGGCATAGCCCTGGGCCAGGTCCCGGTTGACCTGCACCGTGGCCACATCGGCGGCGGAAGCGTCCACCGTGATCCACACGTCCACCTTGCCCCGGGAGATGGCCTGCTGAACATGCTTACGGATAGAATCCTCCGCAAAAGAATACATACGGGGCAGCTTTACCGTACAGTCCAGATAACGATTGTTGACAGAGCGGACCTCCACAGTAATGTCTCGCTTATGCAGCAGGGCGCGGGCCCGTCCATATCCGGTCATACTTTTAATCACAGTATGGATCCTCCTTTAATAGCACCAGTAGCCGTATCCGCAGCCGTTGCAAAGCAGCCAGGCACAGCACAGCTTGGTGCAGAAATCTCCGCCGGCACAATTCTCCGTCCCAAAGGGGGCGTTATTGGGCCGATAAGCGGTTTGACCCTGATTTTCCAGGTAGTCCAGGGCGGCCTGGTACTCCCGGTTGTTGGGATCCATCTGACAGGCCGTGGTATAGTACCGCTGGGCCTCGTCCAGCCAGCCCCGCCGGTAGCAGATCGCTCCCCGCAGGAAGTTCCACTCGGCATTGTGATCGGAGTAATTGGCCAACAGCGCCTCTGCCCGTGACAGATCCCCGGCATTGATAGCCATGCGGACCTGCTGAAGCACGGAGCTGCCGGTAGCGGACTGATTGCTCCAGCTCTGTCGAGCAGACCCGCCGTACCCGCTGCGGGAAGCGGAGGTCCCGCCCTTGGTGTTTCCCCGCATTTTGGTGATCTGTTCGTAGGCAGCGTTGATCTCCTTCATCTTCTCCTGCGCCAGATCTGCCAGCGGGTTATCGTGGTAATTGTCGGGATGATACTTGCGGGCCAGCTTCAGATAGGCCTTTTTTACTTCTTCGTCGGTTGCGGTCTCCGGTACGCCCAGGACCTGATACGGATCATTCATGTGTGTTCCTCAACAATCTTGGTATTTCTATCTTTTTACCGAGATAAGCGGGTTGAAAACTGCCATCCAGAACGGCTTTCCCTACCTGAAACAAGCCGGTATACACCGTGGCTTCCAGCAGCCTTGTCCAACATCCAAAGTCCCAAAGCTCAAAGGCTGTGGCTACCATGTGTACCGAGCCATCCAGAGTCTGGGCAAAGGATTTTCGGCTCTGTTCATCCAGGCGATCGGCAGTGAGCTGATAGCGATAGACCAGGGGGTTGTAGTTCCCTTCCGCCCAGTCTTTTTTCAAATCGTCAGCTGCGTCGATCAGGTAGACCCATCGTCCCAGATGGTAAAGCATCTGGTGGAGCACCCGGCGGCGCAGGGGATCAGAGACGGAATCCGCCGCCGCGGCCAGCAGCTGAGCAAAGGGGTGAGCAGCAGCGTCAACAGAGTCGCAGCGGGCTTTTTCCAGCTCAGAAAGATGGCCAAGCTCTTCCCGCACGGCCTGGTCAAAGGCGGGGCGGAGTTTCCGGGCTTTTCGGTATGCCGGGGCCAGCACCAAAGCGCTGAGCCGGTATTTGAGCCCCTTGAAAAAGCGGTGGTCGGCGATCCCATCCCGCAACTGCCAGTATGCCAGGATCACGCTTTCGTCTGCCGCCAGCTCCAAAGCGAAGGTCTGGCAGGCACAAGGACGCTTTTTGAAAGGGCTGGCGATGCACCGGCGCTGCTCACATGCAGGGGGCTGCGGGTCGGAAAGCAGGATGGCCAGAAAGGTGAAATCGTAATTCAAAATAAACCTGGCCGCCAGGCCGTATCGCCTCCGCAGGGTGTGGCACAAGCCGCAGTACATATTCCGGAAGCGGACGGTCTCCTCCTCAGGCAGATTCTGAAGGGGCGGAAGAACATAACCAAACATGGGTCAGAACAGCCGTACAATCGTAAAGCTTAACCCACCTTGCCGCTTCATATGCCGGTCATAGAGGATCGCCAGCACAATGCCCAGGGCAAAGCCCAGGCCGCCGGCCAGATAGGCGGCTCCGCCGTTTGGTGAGAGCCAGAA
>JAHHSB010000190.1 GCA_020025415.1 Oscillibacter sp.
TGCCCATCCTGCCGTCGGATCCGGGTTACCGCCGACGGCAAGCTCAAAGGCTGCCTCCACAGCCGGGAGGAGCTGGAGCTGCGGGGCCTTCACGGCCCGGAGCTGGAGGCGGCCATCCGTCGGGGGATCGCCGGCAAGCCTGCTGGGCACCATCTGGAGCAGGGCAGCGATACCCAGCGGAACATGAATCAGGTGGGGGGCTGAGCCCCCGCTGAGAAAAAACGGCGTCCGGCCCCGTTAGGGGGTCGGACGCCGTTTCGGCTTTTGACAGGGGTCAGGTCTGGGAGATGGGCTCCGAAGGCGGGGACCGCGTTCAGATGGGGGCCGGGCGGAGACTTTCCGCCGAGCGGACAGGGTCAGCCGATCCCGCTCCGCCTGCCGGAGGGTACGGCGCAGCTCCCGCTGGCGAAGGAAGGCGGCTGCATCTGGGGATTGAGCCAGCTCCTGCTCCAGCTCCGCCCGGCATAACGGGTCGCAGAGGGTCAGGTGGCCGAAAAAGGCCGCCGGGTACAGGAATCTGCGCATGGACTCCGGGGAAAACCGGACGGACAGCTGCCGCTGGCTCTGGCCGGTGATTTCGCCGGCGCCATACCGGGGGTGAAGAACCTGCTGATGCAAAAGATCCAAGGAAGGCGCACTCCTTTCCACGGGCCCTGCCGGGCCGGATTCTATGCTGACAGTTTCTCCCTGTTTCCCGGAAATTATACCCAGAGGCCGGCTGATTCAGGGGATATCCCGGAAATCCACGTCCACCGCATCCCGCTGAGCCTGGGTATCCTGATCCGTCTGCTTGAGGACCCGGGACACCCGGGTGGTGATCCACAGGTCAGAAAGCCCGTCAAAGAGCAGGAACAAGCCCAGCACCCGCATCACCGTACGCACCGCCTGGAAGGGGTCGAACACCAGCACCACGCCCAGCACCAGCGTCACCAGCGCCAGAATGAACGCCGTCAGCCAGCGCTCATAGCCCCGGACGCGCAGGGTGCGGGCGTCCCCCAGATTGGTCAGGCCGTGAATGCAGATCAGCACGCCGATGATCCGGGGGATCACCGTTAAAATCAGGTTGGGGCTGCCCATAATCCACAGGCCCACCACCGCCAGCACGATGCCCAGCACCAACAGGGAGGAGCTGTACATACTGCCGTCCCGGTTGGAAAAATAGCCCAGAATGTTTACCGCGCCGCACACCAGCAGCACCGCGCCCAGGAGGATACACAGCAGATCCGCCGAAAAGCCCGGCCAGATCACCAGCACCAGACCCAAAACCGCATAGATCAGCGCGGAGATGGCCGCGTTGGTTTTTATGCGCTGCAATACTTTGTCCATTTGATTCTCTCCTTCTTCCGCCCGAAAAGGCGGCGGTCATGTTCTCCCGTTTCCACTGGACGGAAGCGCCGGGGAGCCCGGACGCTGCCCGGCTCCGCCATGCGACGGTTTCACCGTTTATTATACACCGTTTTCCTCCGAGGAAAAGAAAAATTTTGCTCCGGCGGTTGCAATCCCGCCAGAATCATGGTATACTCCGAAAATATGAAAATGATTTTCAAATTTGGAGAGTGAGGAAAACCAAATGCGGAAAAGAAAAGGTGCGCTGCTGCTGGCGGCGGCGCTATGCCTGCAGCTGGCGGCCTGCGCCCCAGCTTCCGACCAGGAGGAGACGGAGCAGACCGGGCTGAAGGTGGTGTCCACGGTGTTTCCGGGCTATGACTTTGCCAGGGCGGTGTGCGGAGAGGGGGGCAGCGTGATGCTGCTGCTGCCGCCGGGGGCGGAGAGCCACAGCTACGAGCCCACGCCGGCGGACATCCTGGCGGTGCAGGAGAGCGACCTC
>JAHHSB010000191.1 GCA_020025415.1 Oscillibacter sp.
GTCGGGGAGACCGGGCGGCCGCGGCGCTGTTCGCTGCCGCCGCGCTGGAGTGTACCGGCTCCGGCGAGCGGCCCTGCGGGCAGTGCGCCGCCTGTCGGAAGGTGCGCGAGGGCATCCACCCGGATGTGATTACCGTCCGGGACCCGGCCCATAAAAACCTGGCCCTGGACGTGGTGCGGGCCGCCCGGTCCGATGCCTGGATCCGCCCCAACGAGGGGGCCCGGAAGGCCTATTATTTTGAAGACTGCACCCTGCTGACCGAGGCGGATCAGAACGTGCTGCTCAAGGTGGTAGAGGAGGGGCCGCCCTACGCCGCCTTCCTTTTCTGCGCGGAAAACCCGGCGGCCATGCTGCCCACCCTGCGCTCCCGCTGCGTGGAGATCAAGCTCCGCCCGGCGGAGGAGGCCTGGGCCGATGAGCAGCGGGCGGATGCGCTGTGCCGGGCCGCGGCGGCGGGGAAGACCGGCCAGGTGACGGAGCTTCTGGTGCGCCTTGAGCGGGAGAAGCCCGAACGGGAGACGGTGGCGGCGCTGCTGGAGGCGTGCCGCAGCCGCTTTGCCGATGCGCTTTTGCTGCGATATGGGCAGAAAATCCCAGCCCAGCGGGCGAAAACCGCTGCTTTTCTTGGGGAAAACTTGACAAGTGTACAAATCATGCGCACAATAGAACTACTACAGAAATACGGCAGGGATTGTCATTACAATGTCAGCGTCGGCGCAGTGCTGGGCGCCCTTGCCGTTGAATTGGAGGGAACCCTTTGACGGAAGTGATCAGCATCCGCTTTCGGGGCGGATGTAAAAACTATTATTTTGACCCCGGCGGGCTGCAGGTGCGGATGGGCGATCAGGTGATTGTCCAGACCGCCCAGGGGCTGGAATTTGCCACCTGCACCGAGGGGAACCACGAGGTGGATGACGCCGCCGTGGTCAAGCCGCTGTGCGCCGTGGTGCGCATGGCCACCGACAACGACCGGCGCACCGTGGAACTGAACCGGAAAAAAGAGAGCGAGGCCTTCGACCTCTGCGAGAAGAAGATCGCCGCCCACAAGCTGGATATGAAGCTGGTGAACGTGTCGTACAATTTTGATGGCAGCAAGATCATCTTCTTTTTCACCGCCGACGGGCGGGTGGACTTCCGGGAGCTGGTGCGGGATCTGGCGGGGGTGTTCCGCGCCCGGATCGAGCTGCGCCAGATCGGCGTGCGGGACGAGGCGAAGATGGTGGGCGGCCTGGGTATCTGCGGCCGGCCGTTCTGCTGCTCTCAGTTCCTGGACGGGTTCATGCCCGTGTCCATCAAGATGGCCAAGACCCAGAACCTGAGCCTGAACCCCACCAAGATCTCCGGCACCTGCGGGCGGCTGATGTGCTGCCTCAAGTATGAGCAGAATGCCTATGAAGACGCCGCCAAGCGGCTGCCCAAGCAGGAGTCCTTTGTCATGACCCCCGACGGTCCGGGCAACGTGAAAAGCGTGGACCTGTTGCGGGAGCGGGTGAAGGTCAGCCTGGACAGCAGCGTCCCCTCCGACCCGCTGAAGACCTATCGGGGCTGTGAGATCGCGGTGCTGCGCAACGGCAAGGGCAGCCGGGAGGGGATCGAGATCCCCTTGGAGCACCCTGCCCGCTACGTGGAGCAGGAGGAGACGGAGGAGTTTCCGCCGCCCTTCCCTGTGATGGGCTTTTCCCCCGATCCCCTGGAGGGACTGGAGAGTGATGCCCCTATGAGGGAGAAGATCGCCCCGCCGGACAAGGAGCGGGCCCGCCGCCGGCCCCATCACCGGGGCGGCCGCCGGCGCAGCAGCAAG
>JAHHSB010000192.1 GCA_020025415.1 Oscillibacter sp.
GGTAAAGGCACTTCGCCCGCTTGCAGACTTAATGTAGCCTGCCATTTCCAAAATGTCCAGTGTTTGGGCCGAAGTGTAACGCAATTGAGAAAGGGCGTAAATTTATTGGCCGGATTTGCCCGTTGAACATCACAAATCCGCAGACAAGCGGCCCGGGCAGAAAACTCCCCGGGCCGCTTTTTTCCGCCGCTTTTCAGCGGCTTTTTCCATGTGGTTCCCTGCGGTTCCATGTGTGCTTTTATTTATATATGTATCAGGCTTCTTTCAGGACATAGCGCTGCCGGTCCTGCACGATGGAGCCCTCGGCCACCATGCGGCGCAATATGGTGCCGCACTGGCGGGGATCGATATGCAACAAACGGGCGATGTCCTGGCGATAGGCAAAGCCCTCTTTCCGCAAATACTCCACGATGAGCAGGGGCTGCTGCTCGGGCGGGACCACCTCGTCCCGCAGGTAATACCGGGCCCCCACCTGGGTCAGCTTGCCCCGCTGGGCCATCTGCTTGAGCCGGTGATATGCCGTGGTGCGGGGCACGCCCAGCAGCTCCATGGTCTCTTTCCGGGTGATGGAATGATGGGCCCGGAGGTAAGAGAGAATCTTCATCTCCCCGCCGGAGCGCAGCTCGTAATCCAGCCGCAGGTCCCGCAGCGTCAGATCGTCCAGCCCGCCGCGGATCAGCAGGCTGCGGCACAGCCGGGACAGGCGGGAGGCATCATAGGGCTTGCCCGCCCGGGGCGAGACGATGATATCGGGGCAATCCCCCGCCCGCTCCCGCAGATCCCGCAGCATCTGCACCACGCCGCCGGTGAGATTCACGTTCCGCTCCGGCAGCCGCAGGCAGGCATTTTCCCAATCCACCTGCTCCCAGCGCAGCTCCACCAGCTCACCCAGCTGCACCCCTGCCTGCCAGGTCAGCCACAGGGCGGTGCCGCCGGGAGTCAGGCGCTCAGTCTGGAGCAGCTTCCACAGCCGGAACTCGTCCACCCGGTCCTCCTTTTTCTCCTGGCGCGCGCGGGTGGAGACCTTCTTCTCCACCAAGGGGCCGTAATGCTGGGCCAGGGCCGAGGCCTTGTCCCCGCTGATGCGGGAGACGTACTGCCAATCATGCTCCGCCAGCTGGCGGAGGATAAAGTCATGGCGCAGGTCGATCAGCCGCACCTGCGTCTGGCCGCCGGCGTCCAGTGCCTCCCGGGCCAGGCGGGAAATGGACGGCAGCGCCGGCGGGCGGTGATCCCGGTCGGAAAGCAGCACCCGCTCCCACTGCAGGCCCCGCAGGTCCTGCAGCTGACGCAGCCAGTCGCTCAGCTCCTCCGTCATGGGTACCATCCGATCCGGCAGCTCCAGCCGGCGGTTCAAAAAGTCCACCCCGCTCCAGTTCAGACCGGAGATCTCCTCCCGGGTCAGGCCCGCCTGCCACGCCAGGCGCAAAATCACCCCAGCAGCCCCGTGTCCGCAGCGGTCCAATATGCTTTTCATGGAGGTTTCATCTATTCGATTTACGATGTACCTGCTCATGGCACCCTCTCTTCCCCGCTGTCCCCAGCAGTCACCCGGCGTCTCTTCCCCTCATCCACCGGGTTCTGTTTGTTACGTTTGTGTAGCAAATTTTTGACTTACATTCTCTTCCAAATATGCCAAGGAAATCGTTTTCTCTTCCGTTCTCCTTCTCGCCTTCTGTTACGTTTAATGGTAAAATTATCTTGTATTTTTCATTTCCCCTGAAAC
>JAHHSB010000193.1 GCA_020025415.1 Oscillibacter sp.
TTTTCATACAATCCTCCCCTGAAAACAGGCTGCCTCCCGGGCAGTCCGCTTGATTGTCGTCCGTTTTCCTCTTCTTTATTCCTGTCCCGGGCAGATCTCCGGGCGCAGCCGGTCAATGATGGCCAGCGAGCGGGCGGACAGCTCCGCGTTCTTGTTCCGCTTGCCCTTGACCCGATGGTCCAGGGGCGTAATAATCCCGAAATTCACATTCATGGGCTGGAACGTCCCAACCGAGCCGCCGCTGATGTACAGCGCCAGGGCACCGATGGCCGTCTCTTGGGGGAAATCCACCGAAGGCAGGCCTTGGAGCCGGCGGGCGGTCTCCACCCCCACCAGGAAGCCGGAGGCGGCGGATTCCACATAGCCCTCCACCCCCGTCATCTGTCCAGCAAAGGAGATCCGGGGCTGGCTTTTGAGCTGATAATACCGGTTGAGCAGCCGGGGCGCATCCATGAAGGTGTTGCGGTGCATCACCCCGTAGCGGAGGAACTCCGCCTGATGCAGCGCCGGGATCATGGAAAAGACCCGCTTCTGCTCGGGAAATCGCAGGTGGGTCTGGAAGCCCACCAGGTTATACACCGTGCCCTCGGCGTTGTCCTTGCGCAGCTGGACCACGGCATAGGGCTCCTTCCCCGTACGAGGATCCCGCAGGCCCCGGGGCTTGAGGGGACCGAAGCACAGCGTGTCGTGGCCACGGCGGGCCATGACCTCCACCGGCATGCAGCCTTCAAACACCTTCTGATCCTCAAAGCCGTGAACCTCCGCCTGCTGGGCGGAGATGAGCGCCTCCCAAAAGGCGTTGTACTCTTCCTCTCTCATGGGGCAGTTAACATAATCTGGCGTCCCTCGATCGTAACGGGAGCCGAACCAGGCCTTTTCCATATCCACGCTCTCCGCCGACACCAGAGGTGCCGCCGCGTCGTAAAAATGCAGAGCCGTATCTGCTCCCAGCAGCGCCTGCAGCTCTTCGGCTAAGGCATCGGAGGTCAGGGGGCCGGAGGCCACCACCACTTCTCCCTCCGAGGGCAGGGCGGTCACCTCCCCCTCCCGGACCTGGATCCGGGGATGGGAGCGAATCTTCTCCGTCACCAGGGCAGAAAAGCCGTGCCGATCCACCGCCAAGGCGCCGCCGGCCTCCACACGGGTGGCGTCGGCGCAGCTCAGAATCAAAGAACCCAGGCGTCGCAGCTCCTCTTTAAGCAGGCCCACCGCGTTTTCCAGCTGGTCGCTGCGCAGAGAGTTGGAGCAGCACAGCTCCGCAAAATCCCCGCTGGTATGGGCAGGGGTCTTCTTTTCCGGCTTCATCTCCCACAGCGTAACATCCACGCCCCGCTGGGCCAGCTGCCAGGCAGCTTCACAGCCGGAGAGTCCAGCGCCAATCACCGTTACGTTCATGCTTACTCCTCTGTTTTCTCTTCCGCCGCCTTTTTGCTGCGGGTACCGGTCTTCTTGGCCGTAGTCTTTTTGGCGGCGGGCTTCTTGGCGGCCGCTGTTTCCCCGGCGGG
>JAHHSB010000002.1 GCA_020025415.1 Oscillibacter sp.
CCGTAAAGCAGAAGGTGACCTCGCAGACGGTGGGATCGTCGGCGGAGCCCTCCGCCGACGATCCCACCGTCTGCGAGGTCACCTTCTGCTTTACGGTGGCCCACGGGCTTAACCAGATCTATCTGACGGCCCACATTATGGTTTGACCGGGGCGGCGGCCGCCGGGGCTTCGGCCTCGGGCCGCCCCCACAACTGAGAGAAAGGACGCATGAGTATGGAAGTATCCGGATTTCCCACCAGCTCGGACATCTATCTGGAGCTGGACGGAAGAAAAATCGCCGTAGTGCAGAGCTACACCGCCAAGGCCAGCAAGACCAGCCAGGCGGTGCAGGCCTTCGGCGAGAGCGAGCCGGTGGCCACCATTGCCGGTCAGCGCAAGTACACCCTGGAGCTGACCCGGCTGTATGCCACCGACGACGCCATCTCTGACGGCATCAACTTTTACGATCTGTCCGACTTCTCCTTAGTGATCTGCAAGCCCGACCGCAAGATCATTTACAGCGGCTGTGAGTGGAGCAGCATCAGCGAGGAAGGAGAGCTGGAGGCCCTGGTGGCGGAGAAGATCACCGTGCTGGCGGCCAAGCGGATCGAGACCTCGGTGTGATGCGCGAGGTAGAGGAGCTGCGGCCGCTGACGGCGGGCCGGCTGCTGCGGATCCGCCGGGAGACGGAACGGGCCGGCTGGGACGAAGCGGAGCGGGGACTGCGCTGCAACGCCCAGGTGCTGGCGGAGAGCTGCTTTACCGGCGGCGAGGTGGTCTTTGCTGACGGGGAGGCGGTCTTGGAGGCTTTGAGCGTGGAGGAAATGGAAACGCTGCTGCGCCGGCTGTGCGGGGAAGGGCATGCCCCCCGGGAAAAACAGCCCGCGGCAGTGAATCCCAGCTTTGACGCTGCGCGCTTTGAAACACTGCGGGGGGAGAGAGCGTGAATTATATCGACACACTGCTGGAACGGCAGACGGACTGGTTCCTCCGGCTGCTGGGCACAGGGGAGCGGGAGCCGTCCCGGCAGGAACAGGAGGCGGAAGCTCCCCGGCGGCAGGCACTGGAGGAGAGCCTGCCGCTGGGGGAGGTACCGTCCGCCGGAGAAGCATCCGGCGAGGCGGAACGCCTGGCCCGGCGAAGCCAGGCGCTGCGCCTGCAGGTGCAGCAGAGCCTGGGGCTGGGAAATCTGCCCGGGGCGGTGGAGGGCCGTTCCTTTCGCCAAAGCCCGGCGGAAGGAACGGCCGCCCCCCTTTGGGAGGGAACCGGCGGGGGAAGCCCCTATCCGGCGCGGGAGGCGGACGCCGCCTCCGCCCGGGCGCTGTCCCGGAGCTTTGAACGGGACGCCCGCCGCTATGACGGGGGCTTTTCCCTGTACTGAAAGGAGGGAGACGACGGGTGAATCTGACGCCGATGCGTTACAAGGAGTATGTCTGGCCCTATAACCCGGAGACTTACTCCGTGACCTGGCAGCGGACGATCGCCGCGGGGAAGATCCCCTTCGGCGGCAGCTGCATGCAGGATCTGGGCACCACTTATCGGGTGATGCGGGGAGAGGGGACCTTTGCCGGGCCCGGAGCTTATGAGGAGTTCCAGAAACTGGCGGGGGTCTTTTACGATGATGGGCCAGGGCTTTTGACCCACCCGGTCTGGCAGACGACCAACGCCTACTTCGTATCACTGGAGCTGGCGGAAAAGCCGCTGCCGGACTATGTGCGCTACACCTTTGAATTCTGGGAGAGCGGACAGACCCAGGCCAAGCTCACCGCTGTGGCGGCGGAGGAGGTCAGCGGTGGCAGAAGTGCCTCCGCCGGGTCCGCCGGCAGCGGCCAGGACTCCGGAACGGTCGTGTACATCGTGAAGAAAGGAGACACCCTGTGGGGGATCGCCGGGGCCTATGGCGTGAAGCTGGCGGATCTGATCGCTGCCAATCCCCAGATCAAAAACCCCAATCTGATCTACCCCGGGGACAGGGTGAACATCGCATGACAGGACGCATGATTACCTGTGACCACCGGGTTTTTGATTTACCGGCCCTTTTGAGCTGGACGGTGGAATACAGCGGGGGGATCCCCTGCGACAGCTATCAGGTCCGCTGCCCCTACGACCCCGAGATGGCCGAACCGCTGCATCTGGCGGCGGGATTCCTGGCCATGGAAAACGGGGAGGTGATGCTCCGGGGTATGGTGGATGAGTACGAGATCAACCAGGACGGGGACGGGCTGACCATGACCCTGACCGGGCGGGGCTATGCAGCCCGGCTGTTGGACAACGAGTCCCGGCCCATGAGCTATCAGAGCGCCACGCTGGATGAGATCATTCGCAACCACGTTACCCCCTACGGCATCTCCTGCGCCAAGACGGCGGCGCTGCGGGCCGACTCGGTCTACACGGTCAGCTCCGGCGTGAGCCAGTGGACGGCACTGGAGAATTTCTGCCGAACCTACGGCGGGTTCAGTCCCCGCTTTTCCAAGGAGGGACTGCTGGTGGCGGCGCCGGAGCAGGACGATGGCAAGCGGCTGCTCATCGAGGACAAGGACATTCTGGCGGCGAGCAAGCGGGAAAATCACTACGGCGTCCTTTCGGAGGTGCTGGTGATTGACAAGACCCGCAATGTCTACTACTCGGTGAAGAACCGGGACTTCATGGATCGGGGCGGTCAGTGCCGCCGGGTGGTCTACACCCCGGGACAGAGCACCTATGCGGCCATGCGCTACACGGGGGAATACCAGATCGCCCGCTCTGCCGAGGATGAGGTGAGCATTGACGTTCGTCTGGCCGGGGCGTTTCTGGCTTTTCCCGGGGACCGGGTGCGGCTGCAGCTGTCCCGCTGCGGCTTGAGCGGAGATTACCGGGTGGCAGAGGCGGCCAACAGCCTCTCCCGGGAGGGAGAAATCACCACACTGACATTGAAGGAGCTGAAGTGAGATGTGGCTTTCCAAGCAGACCAAAAAGAGCAACCCGACCTCGGAGGCAGATCTGGGTGTGACCACCATTGCCGGCAGCCAGGTGGGCGTTTTGACCAAGGGCGAGGTACGGGAACTGCCCGTATTCGGGCCGGGAGGCTACATCTGGCAGCCGGCCAACGGCGACGCCGTTCTGGTTATCAAGGGCGGCCCGGGCGGGGAGGAGTCCTGCGTGGCGGGAAAGGCCCAGGCCGCGGCGGAGGACCTGCAGCCCGGGGAGGTCTGCCTGTACGCCCCCGGCGGCGCGTCCATCCGGCTGCGGAGCGATGGCTCGGTGGAGCTGAAGGGGCGGGTCAGGATCACGGGGGATCTGATGATCAACGGTCTGACCTGCCAGGCGGAAAAGTGCGGCGCTCTGGGGCAGAGCTGAGAAGGAGGGCGGAATGGAACTGAAGATGAGAGACGGGGACTATGTGCCCAATGGCCGGGGCGGCTTTGTGCAGCTCAGCGGCCGGGGGGCCTTGGCCCAGCGGCTGATCTTCCGGCTGACGGCCCGGCGGGGGGCCTTTCCCTTCCTGCCGGAGCTGGGCAGCCAACTTTACCGGCTGGGCTGCTATCCCGCCGGGCAGCGGGCCGCGGAGGCGGAACGGGCGGTGACAGAGGCGCTGGAGGCGGAGCCGGAGGTCAAAGTGGTCAGCGTGACGCTGACGGAATCTGCTGGACAGGCTTTGGTGGAGACGGAGCTTGTCTATCGGGGAGAAAAGTTGGCCGTCACGGTGGCGGTACAGTGAGAGGCGGTAGGAGAAGATATGAAAACGACGGAAGAAATCTATGAGCAGCTGCTCTCGGCTTTTACCCAGCGCTATGGCAGCGCCATGCAGGACTCCTGCGATCTGGCGGTGCGGCTGTACGCGGCGGCGGCAGAGCTGCAGGCACTGTCCATTCAGGCGGACTGGGTGCTGCAGCAGAGCTTTCCCCAGACGGCGGGGGGGATCTATCTGGACTACCACGCCTCGCTGCGGGGGCTGGAGCGGATGCCGGCGGAAAAGGCCAAGGGGACACTGCGCTTTTCTGTGGACAGCGCGCCGGTGAGCAATCTGACAGTGGAGGCCGGCGCGGTCTGCATGACCGCCGACGGCGAACGCTTTATCACAACCGAGGCGGCCGTGCTGCGGGAGGGCGAGCTGTGGACGGACGCCCCCGCAGAGGCGGTGACAGCGGGCCGCGGCGGGAATGTGGCCCCAGACACGGTGATCATCATGGCGGCCATGCCGGTGGGCATCACCCACTGCACCAATCCGAAGGCTTTTTCCGGAGGCTGCGACGACGAAGAGGATGCGTCCTTGCGGGAACGGCTGCTGGAGTCCTATCTCCGCCTGCCCAACGGGGCCAACGCGGCCTTTTATGAACAAGTGGCCATGAGCCACGCGGGCGTGGCCGCGGCGGAAGTGGTGGGCCGGGCCCGGGGCATTGGCACAGTGGACGTTTACATTGCCGGCCCCGGCGGCGTGCTTGACGAGGAGCTGATCAAGCAGGTGCAGGAGGACCTTTCCCAAAAGCGGGAGATCGCGGTGGATGTGCAGGTGCTGGCTCCCCAGACCAAGACGGTGGATGTGCGCGCGGAGATCGCGGTGGAGGAGGACGCGGATCCCGGGGCGGTACAGGCGGCGGTGGAGCAGGAGATTCGGGCCTATTTCTCCGGTAAGCTGCTGGGCAAGCCGGTGCTGCTGGCAGAGCTGGGAAACCGCATCTATGACGTAGAGGGCGTGGAGAACTATCACCTGCTGGCGCCGACGGAGGATCTGACCGGTGAGCAATCCGCTCTGCCGGTGCTGGGCGAGCTGAGCGTGACGCAGATGGAGGGGTTGTAAGATGGCGGCCCAGTATGAAACGTTTTTGAAGGAGCTGCTGCGGCCGCTGGGGGTCTACGACCTGACGGACGGCTCGGCCAGCGAGAGCGAGCTTTACGCCCTGGGGACCGGGCTTGACGAGCTGAGCGACCGGCTGGACTATGTGGAGCGGGAGAGCCTGGTGGCCACCGCCGAGGGCGAGGGACTCGGCAGTTGGGAGGGCCTGTTTGCCCGCCGCCCGGCGGCGGATACCACCGAGCTGCGGCGGGCGGCCATCGCGGCGCTTTTGCAGATCGACGGGGACAGCTTTACCCCTGAGGCTATCAACCGCACCATCAGTGGCTGCGGCATTCGGGCGGAGGCTCAGGAGCTGGACACCCCCGGACATCTGCGAATCATTTTCCCGGACGTGGCCGGGGAGCCGGCGGAGTTTGAGACCATTCGGCAGATCATTCTGGACATTATCCCCTGCCATCTGGAGACGGAGTTTTATTTCCGCTATCTGACCTGGGCGGAGCTGGAGGCGCGGGGAACCACCTGGGCGGAAGTGGAAGCGGAAGGACACAGCTGGGAAAGCTTCCAGCTGTGGGTTTAAGCGAGGTGGAATCCATCGAGGAGATGCATATCAAGCTGGCGGAGCTGGAGCAGCAGCTCTCCTCCGCCCAGCAGAGGATCCAGGGACTGGAACGGGGGCAGACGGCTATCAACCGCCTGGCCACCGCTGTGGAGGTCCTGACGGTCAAGCAGGAGGACGTCAGCGAAAACGTGAGCCGGCTGAGCGAAAAGCTTGATGCGCTGGAGCAGCGGCCCGCCCGGCGCTGGGACAGTCTTCTGGACAAGATCCTGCTGCTGCTGGCGGGGGCGTTTGTCACCTTTCTTCTCAGCCAGGGAGGTGCCTGAATGAAAAAGAACTGGTCGGTTTCCAAGTTGATTGCCTGCGGCGTGCTGGTGACAGACATGACAGCCACCTATCTGGTGCTGTTTTTATGCTGGCTGTCCATCATACGGGGCTTTTCCGGCTCACTGCCGTATCTGACCACGCTCATCGGCGCGCTGCAGGCGTCCACGGCGGTGGTGCTGTCGGCCTATTACAGCAAGAGCAAGGCGGAGAACACTCGGGGCGGCATCACTTATGACGCTGCGTTTAATCCCAGTCCCGACTGTGAAAGGAGTTTATAAATTGATGGAGACGACATTTCAGGCGATGTTGCGCAAGCTCAGCTCCCGGAAGCTGTGGCTGGCCCTAGCGGGCATTGCCACGGGCATCGCCATGGCCTTCGGCGCAGATGCCGATGATGTGGCCACGGTGGCCGGTGCGGTGACCACCATCCTCTCGGTGACCGTATATGTGGCGGCAGAGGGGCGGGTGGATGCGGCGGCCGTGGGTCAGCCGGCGGAGCAGGCTGCGGCGGCCGGAGACACCGGCGGGGAAAAGGGAACGAATGATGCAGACCCTGCTTGAGCTGGCCCGGGGAGAGCTGGGGACCAGGGAGTCCCCGGCGGGCTCCAACCGGGTGAAGTACAACACCGCCTATTACGGGCGGGAGGTTTCCGGCGCGGCTTATCCCTGGTGCTGCGTATTCATCTGGTGGCTGTTTCAGCAGGCGGGGCTGTCGGCGCTGTTCTACGGCGGCGGCAAAACCGCCTCCTGCGGGGCGCTGGCCTCCTATGCCAAGACCCATGGCCTTTACCGGGAGGATGGCGGCCAGGTGGGGGATCTGGTGTTCCTCCGCTTTTCCGGGACGGCTATTGAACACATCGGCCTGGTGGAGCGGGTCTGCCCTGACGGGAGCCTGATCACCATTGAGGGAAACACCGGCTCCGGCAACGACGCCAACGGCGGCCAGGTACAGAGCCGGACCCGCCGGGCAGGCAACGTGGTGGGATTTTACCGACCGGATTATGAGGAGGGCAGGCAGCAGCACCGGCAGGATATTGGGCAGCATATGCACCGCCAGGACCCGTGCCGGAGAGGCGCCCATCAAGCGGGCGCTTTTGACATAGTTCACATCCCGCAGCGAGGCGAACGCCGTGCGGGTAACTCGGGCGAAGCTGGGGATAAACACCAGGCCCAGGGCCAAAATGACATTGTATTTTCCGCCCCCCAGGATACCGACGATCACCAGGGCCAGCAGGATACTGGGGAATGCGGTCAGGGCATCGTTGAAGCGCATCAGGATCTCATCCGCCGCGCCGCCGAAATAGCCCGTCAGGGCACCCACCGCCGTGCCGCACACCACGCCGATGGCCACTGTGCACAGGGCAATAAAGGAGGTGGCTCCCGCCCCCCGGAGCACCCGGCTGAAAATATCCCGGCCGAATTTGTCGGTGCCCATCAGATGCTCCCAGGAAGGGCCCTGGAACTTGGGGCCCTCCATCATGGCGTCCGGGTCATAGGGCGTCCAGAGCGCCCCGATCACGATCAGCACCAGCAGGATCCCGCTGAGGATCAGGCCCGCCCGGAGGTAGGCGTTGCTTTTCCTTCTCTGTTTCATCGGCTCTCACCTCCCAGACGCAGCCGGGGATCGATCCGCTGATTGACCAGATCCGCCACGGTGCCCGCCAGCACCACCCAGAACGCCAAGATGACCACGATGGCCTGCACCACAGGGTAGTCCCGGTTGGAGATAGAAGACACCAGCATCCGGCCCAGGCCGGGAATGGCAAACACCTGCTCAGCCACGATGCTGCCCGCCACAATCTCGGCCATGGTCTGGGCCAGGAAGGTCACCACCGGCACCAGGGAATTTTTCAGCACATGGCGCCGCAGCACCGCCCCCCGGTCGTTGCCCCGGGAGATGGCGGTGCGGACATAGTCCTTACGCAGCTCCGCCTGAATGGTGGAGCGGAGCATCCGCACCGTCATGGCGATGCGGGGAATGGCCATGGAAATGGCGGGGAAGAGCAGATAGGCCAGGGCACCCCCGGGATTCCGGGCCAGATCCGGAAAGCTGCCGTGGGTAAAGACATGGAGCAGATTGCTGAAGATCCAGGTCAGCAGAATGCCGGTAAAAAAGGGCGGCACGGCCATGCACAGCTGATTCAAGGCGGTGCTCAGCCCATCCAGCGCCCCACCGGACCAGCGATAGGACCACAGTCCCAGGGGGATGGAGACCAGCACGATGAGCACAAAGCTCAAAAGGCTCAGGCACAGCGTTACCGCGATCTTGGGCGCCAGCAGCTCCCACACGGGCTGATAATAGTTGTAAGAGGTTCCCAGATCCCCGGTGAAAAAGCCCCCCAGCCAGCTTAGATACCGCACCAGCAGGGGCCGGTTCAGCCCCAGCTGCTCCCGCAGGGCCTCCACCCGCTCGGGAGTGGCCTGGACACCCAGCATGGCGGTGGCCGCGTCGCCGGAGATCAGGTCAAATGCCACAAATGCCAGAAGGGAGACGATGACCATCGTGACCAGCAGCATGGCAATTCGCCGCAGGGCATACTTCATAGTCTTCGTCCCCCTTTTGGGCAAGCGGCGTCAAATGAGCCGCGCTTCATATCATTCGGCGTAGCGGACCGCAGACAGGTCCAGCACGTAGATGGGATAGAACTCCAGACCTTCCAGCCCAGCGCGCAGGGCCACTAGGTCCGCCAGGTCCTGGATGTAGACGTTGGCGGCATGCTCGGTCAGGTTTTTCTCCATGGCTTTGTACAGCTCCGTCTGCTCCTCATCATCATAGCAATTGATGGCCTGCTGGAACAGCTGGTCGTACTTCTCGTTGGAATAGTTGATAAAGTTATTGTCCGCCGTGGATGCAAAGCGCTCCAGCAGGGCACGGGCAGTCATATTGGACGCGTCCACGCCCACCACGGTGGACTGGAACTGCCGGTTGGTATAGGCGTCGGACACCCAGCTCTCCCACTCCACCGCCTCGATGGTAGCGTTGACGCCCACAGCCTTGAGCTGCTCCACCAGCACCAGGGCAGCATCCATATGGGGCTGATAGTTGGAGGGCACGGTGACGGTCATATCAAAGCCGTCGGGATAGCCGGCCTCAGCCAGCAGCTCCTTGGCCTTTTCGGGATCATAGCTGTAATAATCCGTCAGGCTCTCGTCAAAATATTTGGCGAAGGCGGGATACATGCTCGAGCCGATCAGGGCACCGTATCCGTCAAAGGCGGTGTCCAGAACAGCCTGCTTGTCGATGGCATAGCACAGAGCCCGGCGCACCAGCTCGTTGTCAAAGGGCTCCACAGCGTTGTTCAGGTACAGGGCCTGCACCAGATTCATGGTGCCCTCCAGCACCTGAAATTCCTCACCCAGCTGATCCACCTGGGTGCTGGTCAGATGGGCACACAGATCGATGGAGCCGCTTTGCAGGCTCATAAGCAGGCTGTCGGAATTTTCAATGATCTTGAAGGTCACCTTATCCAGGTAGGCAGGGGTGCCCCAATACTCGTCAAACTTCTCCAGCACGATGGAATCCTGGGCGGTGCGGGAGACGAATTGGAACGGGCCGGTGCCCACGGGCTTGGTATCCTGCTCAGTATAGTCCGCCGGCAGGATGGCAGTGGTCAGATAGGACAAAAACTCGTTGTTGGGCTGGTCCAGGGTTATGACCACAGTTTTATCATCAGGGGCCTCGATGGAGGTGATGAGAGAAAAGGCTTCCACCGGGACGACGCTGGTCTCCTCGGCGCTGGTGCAGCGCTGGATAGAGTAGACCACATCTTCGGAGGTGACGGTGTCGCCGTTATGGAACTTCACGCCGTCCCGCAGGGTAAAGGTATAGGTCAGGCCATCGTCCGAGATGGTATAATCCTCTGCCACCGCGGAGACCAGATCGCCTTCGGAGGTGGGCTTCACCAGCCCCTCAAACACGTTGAACATCACTTCTCTGGTTCCGGCTTTCACCGTCTTATGGGGATCCAGGCTATCGTCCAAATCCTGGGCGATGGCCACAGTGATGGCATTGGCAGCGGCCCGATCCTCGGGGGTCTCTCCTTCCGCGCTGCCGTCTCCGCATCCGCTGAGTACGGCGCACAGGAGCGCTGCCAAAAGCAGGAACGCCAATATACGCTTTTTCATACTGTTTCTCCTTTTCCCTGGCCGCCGCATCGGGTCGGCCGGGCTTGTTAAAATTTGGTCTTCCTCCTCCAAGGGGGAGGTATAACCTTAGAAAGTGTACACGTTTTATAGGAGAATTGCAAGTTTTTTTGCAGGCAAACCCCGGCAGCGCAGGATTCAGGGGCATGGGGAAAGGGAAAAGCGGCCCGCCCGAAGGCAAGCCGCTTTTAATCGCTGTATTTGGGTCCACCGGCAGTTTTTCACCGCAGGCCCTCCCCGCCCGGCGGGGGTTCTTTGCCCTGGGCCGGTGACACGGTCCTGTCCGGCGTATCCATGCGATAGGTCTCCGCCGTCAGGGGCATATTCTTCCGACGCAGGCGGGTGTTGATGAAGTAAGACACCGCCGTACAGATGCAGGCCAGCACCGGCACGCCGAAGAACATTCCCGGCACGCCAAAAAAGTGCCCGCCGACCAAGATGGCCACGATGACGCCCATGCTGGAGATCCCCGTGCGGTCGCCCAGGATCTTGGGCCCGATGATATTGCCGTCCACCTGCTGCAGGGCGATGATGAATACCAGGAAATACAGGGCCTTGATGGGGGAGTCCAGCAAAATCAAAAACAGGCTGGGCACCGCGCCCAGGAAGGGGCCGAAAAACGGGATCACGTTGGTGACGCCCACAATGACGCTGATGAGGACCGTGTAGGGAAACTTCAGCACCGAGCAGCCCACAAAACAGATGATGCCGATGATCAGCGAGTCCAAGAGCTTTCCCCGCACAAAGCCGCTGAAGATGTCATCCACTTTGTGCAGGCCCCGGAGGACCCAGCGGGTCCGCTCCTGGGAGAGCAGGGCATAAAGCAGTTTGCGGCCGTGGGCGGCGTTGAGCTCCTTGGTGGCCAGCAGATATACCGACACGATCAGCCCCACCACCAGATTCTTGACAAAGTTCAGCACACTCATCACGCCGCCGGACAGGGCACTGACCAGTTGCTGGGCCTGGGGCAGGGCCTTTTGGGTCAGCCAATCCAGCAGGGTTTTGTAATACGAATCCACCGTTTCCATCACCCAGTTCTCAGCCCCCGGGTTTTGATTCATCAGATTCTGGATCCAGGAATTGATGGTATTGTAATAGCTCTCCAGGTTGGCGATGAGCTGCACCACGCTTCTATAAAGCTCCGGCAGCAGCACACTCAGCAGCACATAGACCATCACGCCCAGCAGCAGGAAGGTGATGAGCAGGCTCACTGCCCGGGGCAGCGGCGCGCACAGCTTCCTTTCTGCCCGGATGCGAGCCATGGTCTTGGGGAACAGCGCCCCATCCAGGAAATTGACCACCGGGGCCAGCAGGTAGGCGATCATGGCCCCGTACAAAACCGGCGCCATGGCCTCCAGCAGGGTCGAGCCCAGCAGAATCAGCGTCCGGCTGCCGAAGAGGGTATCATAAAAGAGCAGGATCGCCGCCACCGTCAGAAATGTCGTGATCCCCAGCCGCGCATAGCTACGTCCCCATCTGCCCACTGAAAAGTCACCATCCTTCATTGGAGAAAATTTCATGTGAATTCTATGATACACACCACCCCGGAGAATTGCAATAGTTCCCCCGGCGTGGTATACTCCATTTTATCCAATTCCCCGGGGACAACAAACCCGTTTCCCCGGTTTTCGACATACTTTTTGAACTAAAAGGAGCACGTATAGACCATGGACAAGAAACTGCTGATGATCGTCAACCCCAAGGCGGGAAAGACCCAGTCCTTCTCCCCCCTGTTTGAGGCAGTCTCCATTTTCTCTGAGGCGGGATACCTGGTCTCCGTCCACAATACCACCGACCGGGGCGATGCCACCGCCACCGCCGCGGAGCAAGGCGGCCAGTTTGACGCCATCGTATGCAGCGGGGGCGACGGCACGCTGAACGAGACCATCACCGGGCTGATGCAGCTGGACAGCAAGCCGCCCCTGGGGTACCTGCCCCGGGGCAGCACCAATGATTTTGCCGCCAGCCTGCATATCCCCTCTCAGCCGGCGGAGGCGGCCGCCTCCATCGCCCGGGGAAATCTTCAGGCTCTGGATATCGGCCAGTGGAATGGGCGCTACTTTGTATATGTGGCCTCCTTCGGAGCCTTTACAAAAAGCTCCTATTCTGCGCCCCAGAACGTAAAAAACGTCCTGGGCCACTTTGCCTATATCCTGGAAGGGCTCAAGGACCTCGACTCTCTGCGTCCCTACCGGGCCAAGATCACCGCCGACGGGGAGGTCTTTGACGGGGACTTCCTCTTCGGAGCGGTGTGCAACTCCACCTCCCTGGGCGGGCTGATGAAGCTCAATCCCGAGCACGTCATTCTGGACGACGGGAAATTCGAGCTGCTGCTGGTGCCCAACCCCCAAAACCCGGTGGATCTGCAGAACATCCTGATGGCCCTGCTGTCCCAGAAATACACCCAGGGTGGGCTGATCTTCCGTCATGTTTCCCGGCTGACCCTGGAGACCGATCAGGAGCTTCCCTGGTCCTTGGACGGCGAATATGCCGAAAGTGCCCCGGTGGTGGAGATCTGCAACCGCAACCGGGCGCTGAATCTGCTGCTGTGAGCGGGGCGGCGGCATTCCGCGCCCGCTTCGGGGCGCACATCCCCCAGCTGCTGGGCTCGCCCCACAGCTATGCCGTTCTCTGCCCCCTGGTGGAGGGGCCCGATGGTCTGCGGCTGCTGTTTGAGGTGCGGGCGGCCACGCTCCAGCGCCAACCGGGTGAGGTCTGCTTCCCCGGCGGCCGTATGGAGCCGGGGGAGACGGCGGAGGCCTGCGCCCTGCGGGAGACAGAGGAGGAGCTGTCCATCTCCCCCAAGGAGATCGAGCTGCTGGGCCGGGCGGACTTTATCTGCAGCCCCCAGGGCTTTTTGCTCCAGCCGGTGGTGGGACTGGTCTCTGCCAGGGGCTTAGCCTCCCTGCGCCCCTCTCCCGACGAGGTGGCGGAAGCATTTACCGTGCCCATGGACTTTTTCACCCAGAACCCGCCGGCGATGCACTATTACAATCTCAAGCCCGACGTGCCGCCGGATTTCCCCTATGATCAGATCGGCTTTCCCCAGGGCTATATCTTCCGGGGCAGCCGGGTGGAGGAGCCCATCTGGAACTGGGGCGGGCACGCCATTTGGGGCATGACCGCCCGGATCACCCGCCAGCTGGCGGAAACGGGAAAAAAGGACTGACGGAACTCCGTCAGTCCTTTTTCTGCGGTTTATCTTATTTTCCATCCAGAATGGTCACCAGCCGGCGCACCGGGTCCAGCGCCTCATCGTCCAGCCCGGTAAAGGGGCCCACGCCGCCCAGGGCCATCAGATCCTCGTCCCGACCCAGGGCGTTGAAGGCCGCCAGCAAAGCTTCGGCCAGAGGCTCCTTGGCCCAGGGGCTGTCCACCCCGGCGGCCACGGTGGTGCCGTAGGCGGGCTCCGTCACGCCCACCACCTGAACCTCCTCCCAGATCTCCGTGGTGCGGCCCAGGCCCTGGGCGCCGTTATCCGCGGTGCGGGTGGTCTCGGTGGTCCACTGCTGGGCATACTCCACCCGCAGGTCTGCCGACAGGGGAATGACGTCCACCTCCCCGGCGGCCAGGGCCGCCAGGGCCGCTTCATAGCCGTCGTAATAAGTGATATTGTCCAGGTCGGCCAGGGCGCTGCCCTCATAGTGATCTGCCAGCCACAGCTCCAGCAGCTCGTCGGAGCTGCCGCCGATCAGGCCCCAGCGGGCGTGATTGAGTTCTGTAAAGCTCAGGGTCTTGCCGTCGGCCACCCGACCAGCCAGGGCCTGGCCGTACTCCGACGGGCCGGCGCACACCAGTTCCCGCCGGCCAACGGTCCGGGCGGCGGCATAGGCGTTGGCCGTCTGACCGTTCCAGTCCGCCGGCTCGTCCCCAGAGCGGGCCAAGCCCTGATAGGCCCGGGTCATCAGCACTGGTGCCTCCCCGCCGTGGCGCACCAGCGCCTGGGCCGAGGGAAGCACCGCCGCGTCCACTGTACCCTCCGCCGCGGCCTGTCCGCTGGCGCTGACGGAGCTGCCCACGGTAATGGTCACCGTCTCCACCTCCACCCCGGCATCCGCCAGGGCGGCCTTCAATCTGTCATCCAGGCGGTCCAGACTCCCCAGCAGAGCCGCCGGGTCGCCCCCCACCGGGGCAAACTCCAAGGCAAGGCTTTCCACTTTCACCGCTTCCCCGCTCTGGGACCCGGCGCTGCCGGAGGCAGCGGGGTCTTTCTGTCCGCAGCCGGCCAGCAGGCCCACGATCAGCACCAGCGCCATGCCAAGCGTTAAGCTCCGTTTTTTCATTCCTTTGCTCCTTTTCCCCACCCCCAGGAATTGCTGATATTTTCCAGTTTATTCTGGACTTTCCCCAGGGGCTTTGTTATAATAAATGTCATACAGAAAATCACATTCGCTGCCGCGGTGAAACCCACCATTTCGGCAAACTGATTGTACCATGTTCCCGGGGCCTGCGCAACCGCCCCGGCCATTTCCGGGGAGGTGAGCCGATGTATCTTCCGTCCAAGGACTGTCCCCGCCGGGAAGCCCAGATTCACGGCGGCGCCGGGCTGATCGCCTTTCAGGATCTGGCGGGCCTGGAGGAGACCTATGGGCATGTGCGCCTGTTCTCTCATATCACGGTGCGTCCTGGCTGCTCGCTGGGCCGCCACCGCCACCGGGGGGAGACGGAGTTTTACTATATCATCAAGGGTGAGCCGGAGCTGGATGACGACGGCGTTGTGATCCGCCTGCACCCGGGGGACGTGGCCTCTGCCGGAAACGGGGCTGCCCACGCCCTTTCCAATCCCACATCCGAAGACGTGGAGCTCATTGCCCTGATCGTGGTGGACAAGTGAATGTTTTCCGATGACAGCCTGCCTGATGACAGGATTGGCATAAACGCAGAGAGGGGGAGCGGCCTGTTAGGCTGCTCCCCCTCTCTGTTGCGGGCAGGGCCTTTGCGCCCCCGATCAGTCCAGGGATTTCCAGGCGGTCTCCAGGGCAATCTCCATCATCTCCCGGAAGGAGTCCTGCCGCTCCTGGGCGGAGAGGGCTTCCCCGGTGAAGATGTGGTCGGAGATCGTCAGGATAGCCAGGGCCCGCTTGCCCAGGCGCTGCGCCGTCCAGTACAGGCCCGCCGCCTCCATCTCCAGGGCCAAGATGCCGAACTTGCGGTACATCTCCCCGGCCTCGGCGTTGTCGTTATAAAACTGGTCGGCGGTGAACACCTGGCCCACATCCGCCCGGACGCCCAGCTTCTCCGCCGCGGCCACCGCGTCCCGCAGCAAGCCGTAATCCGCCGTGGCGCACAGCTGTCCGGGGAACTTGTACTGATCGGCAAAGTGGGAGTTGGTGGAGGCGCCCAGGGCGATGACCACGTCCCGGACCTTCACATTGTCCCCGATGCCGCCGGCGGAGCCGATGCGGATGATGGTGTCCACGCCGAAGAACTGATAGAGTTCATAGCTGTAAATGCCCACGGAGGGCACGCCCATGCCGTGGCCCATGACAGAAATCTTCTTGCCCTTGTAGGTACCAGTATAGCCCAGCATATTGCGCACCGTGTTGAAGCACACCGGGTTTTCCAGATAGTGATCCGCCACGTACTTGGCCCGGAGGGGATCGCCGGGCATCAGGACCGCCTTGGCGATCTGACTTTCATCCGCCGCGATGGAGGCGGATGGAGATTCTTTCACTGCCATAAATTCAATCCTTTCTGTATCTTTTCCGTCGAATATTACTCCTTGTTGTCAAATAGTGCCGGCAGAGAGGCCGTATAAGGCGGGCGGCAGATGCCCTTTTCCGTCACGATAGCGGTAATAAGGCTGTGGTCCGTCACGTCAAAGGCAGGGTTGTAGCACTTGACATCCGCGGGGGCCATAGGCTTTTCGTACCACAGCCGCTTGATCTCCTCCGGATCCCGCTCCTCGATGCGGATCTGCTCCCCGCTCCGGCAGGCCATGTCGATGGTGGAGGTGGGCCCCAGGACGTAGAAGGGGATACCGTAGTGCTTGGCCAGAATGGCCACGCCGGAGGTGCCGATCTTATTGGCGGCGTCCCCGTTGGCGGCCACCCGGTCACAGCCAACGAAGCAGGCCTGGACCCAGCCGTTTTTCATCACAATGGAGGCCATGTTGTCGCAGATCAACGTCACGTCCACCCCCGCCCGCTGCAATTCATAGGCGGTGAGCCGGGCGCCCTGAAGCAGGGGGCGGGTCTCGTCGGCAAAGACCCGGAGCTTCATACCCCGCTCCGCGGCCAGCAGCAGCGGCCCCGGAGCCGTTCCGTAATGGGAGGTGGCAAGGGGACCTGCATTACAGTGAGTCAGCACCCCGTCCCCCTCCTGGAGCAGCGTCAGGCCGTATTCGCTGATGCGGGTGCACTTGTCCTGATCGTCCCGCTGGATCTCCACCGCCCCCTGGTAGAGGGCCTCCAGCAGCCGGGGGCGGTCTTCCTGCAGATGCTCCCGGGCGGTCCCAAGCTGCTTTTTCACCGCCCAGCTCAAGTTTACTGCCGTGGGGCGGCAGGCCACCAGGGCGTCACCCAGCTCCTCCAGCCGGGCGTAAAAGGCCGCCGGCTCTGTCTCCTGGATCTGGCGGGCCAGGACATACATACAAAAGCCCGCGTAAATGCCGATGGCCGGCGCGCCCCGGATGCGCAGCTTGCCGATGGCGTCCAGCATCTGCTCCAAGCTGCAGGTCTGGATCTCCCGCTCTTCGCCGGGAAGCAGGGTCTGGTCAATGATGAAAAGGGCTTCCCCTTCCTTGTCGTAACGGATATTTTCCACATGAGTCACCAGCTGAATCTCGTCGCTCAAGGATTTCCCTCCTCTCGTTTTTTCCCCAGCTCCTTGTACATCCCCCGCAGGGAGAGGAGCCCTTTCGTCTCCTCCTCCGTCAGGGCTACGGCGCCGCCCAGGGCCTGGGCGTTGAGCAGGATCTTGCCCACGTGCTCCACCGTCTCCAGCCGGTCAAAGGCCTGGAGCAGACTCTCACCCCAGCACACCAGCCCGTGGTTGGCCAACAGCACCGCGTTATGCTCCGGGATAAAGGGGCGCAGGCTTTCGCTCACCTGGTCGGTGGAGGGCATGGCAAAGTCCGGCGTCACCGGCACCGTGCCCAGGCCCAGCACCAGCTCGGCGATGTAGGGCACGGCCATGGCTCGGCGGCACACGGCAAAGGCGGTGGCCACCGGCGGATGGGCGTGGACTACCGCCCGCACCTCCGGCCGGGTGCGGTACACCTCCAGGTGCATCTTCCCCTCGGAAGAGGGATGCCGGTCCCCCGCCAGCAGCCGGCCGTCCAAATCGGTGAGCAGCAGCATCTCCGGCCGCAGCCGGCCCTTTCCCACCCCCGAGGGGGTAATCAGCAGCCGGTCCTTCCCCACCCGCACGGAGAGGTTGCCGTCACTGCCGGCCACATAGCCCCGGCGGTAGAGCGCCCGGCCCGCCGCGCAGATGGCCCGGCGTTCCTTTTCATAATCCATGGAATTTCTCCTTTCCGCCGCCAGAGCGGCGTTTTCTCTCCGGGCCCCGCCCGGAAACAAGCAGGCGGGAAGAGGGGGCCCCCTCCTCCCGCACGGTATCAGATCACCCGGAACAGGCGGCCGTCCTTCCGGGGCGCCGCCTCCGGCACCTCGCAGGCACGATAGCCCAGCAGGCAGTAGCCCACGCCCACATAGTTCTCCGGCACGCCCCAGCTGCGCAGCAGGGCCTTGCCCTCCTCCGCCTCAAAGGTCTCTTTGGCCCGGTGGACCCAGCAGGAATCCACCCCCAGGGACCAGGCGGCGTTCATCATGTCGCACAGAGCTACGGAGCCGTCCTCCACATAGGTCCAGTATTTTGGGGCGCCCAGCACCGCCACCACCGTGGGTGCGCCGTAAAACGGATCAGGCACATCCCCCTTAAAGAAGGAGGCGTTCAGCCGGGAAAGGGCAGCGATGGTCTGGGGATCCTGAACCACCACCAGTACAGCGGACTGCTTACCCATGCCCGAGGGCGCGTACAGCCCCGCCTGAACAATGGCCTCCAGCTCCTCTTCTTTGATCTGCTCCGGCCGGTAGGCCCGGATGCTCCTGCGCTCAAGCAGGGTCTTCAAAGTCTCATTCATAAAAATTCTCCATTCCGCCGCTTGCACGGCACAAATCGGTCACTGCAGCCCCCTCGGCAAAAGGAGCGGGCAGGGCCCGTGTAATTTTTTCACCCGGGAGCCCCGTTTCCCCCGTTTTCGCCCTTTTGCGGACGGCGGTTTGATATAAGCTATTATAGCATCCGCCCTCACCTTTTTTCCACTCTTATTTTCCATCCGGAGGACAAGCCCGGCGTAATCGTTTTCCTTAAAGTTTTAGCTAAATTCACAGAATTCTTTTTGTCGCATATTACAGAATTGTTCAAATTGTAAAATTTCTTTTGATTTTTCGGATGGAATGCGTTACCATAAAGGCAGCACACTGGAAACGTTTCCAGTGGACCAAAGGTTTCCATTGAGGTCGTTTGTGATTTCAAATTTTTTCAGGAGGAATCGAGTATGAAGAAAAGATGGTTTGCCCTTGCGATGTCCGTCGTCATGGCAGCGTCGCTGCTGGCCGGCTGCGGCTCCAGCGATCCTGGTGACGCTTCCAAGGATCCCGGCAACGAGGTGGCCGGGAAGGTCTATTACCTGAACTTCAAGCCCGAGCAGGATGCCCAGTGGCAGGAGCTGGCCAAGATCTATACCGAGGAGACCGGCATTCCCGTTACCGTCACCACCGCTGCTTCCGGCACCTACGAGCAGACCCTGATGGCCGACATGGCCAAGAGCAATCCGCCCACCCTGTTCCAGGTCAACGGTCCTGTGGGTCTGGCCAACTGGAAGGACTACTGCTATGACCTGGCCGACTCCGATGTGTACGGCCAGCTCATCAGCGACAACTACGCCCTCAAAGACGGCGACGCGGTGCTGGGCATTGCCTACGTTATCGAGTCTTACGGCATCATCACCAACAAGACCCTGTTGGCCAAGGCCGGCTACTCCATGGAGGATATCCAGTCCTTTGAGGATCTGAAGAAAGTAGCCGAGGACATCACCGCCCGCAAGGACGAGCTGGGCTTTGCCGCTTTCACTTCCGCGGGTATGGACGGCTCTTCCGACTGGCGCTTCAAGACCCACCTGGCCAACCTGCCCATCTATTTTGAGTATCAGGATGAGGGCATCGGCTCCACCGAGGCCATCAAGGGCACCTATCTGGACAACTACAAGGCCATTTGGGATCTGTATATCAACAACGCTACCTGCGATCCCAGTGAGCTGGCCGGCAAGACCGGTTCCGACGCCGAGGCCGAGTTCATCAACGGCGAGGCTGTGTTCTTCCAGAACGGTTCCTGGGAGTACGGCGCGCTGACCGCTGACGGTGCCCTGAGCGACAACGATCTGGCCATGATCCCTATCTACATCGGCGCGGGCGACGAGGCCAACCAGGGTCTGTGCACCGGTACCGAGAACTATTGGTGCGTGAACAACGCCGCCTCTGAAGAGGATATTCAGGCCACGCTGGACTTCCTGAACTGGTGCGTCACTTCCGAGGTCGGCACCAAGGCCATGTGCGGCGGCGAGGACGCCATGCCCTCCGGCGATGCCGGCATGAACTTCGTGATTCCCTTCCAGGGCGCTCTGGAATCCACCAACCTGTTCGTCAAGCAGGATCAGGAGATGCTGGCAGCCGGCAAGGCCCCCGTTTCCTGGAACTTCCCCACCATGCCCTCTGAGGAGTGGAAGAACGGTGTGGGCTCTGCTCTGACTGCCTATGCCGCCGGTACCGGCGACTGGGCTGCCGTGGTCACCGCGTTTGTGGATGGCTGGGCCTCCGAGTATGCCGCCCTCAACGGCTGAGTATTACCCCTTCGCATAATTGCCAACGGGGGAGTGGGCGTCTCCGCCCACTCCCCCGTTGTGTACCCCGGCGGCAGGCGCGCAGTCCCATGGGCCGCGCTTTCCGCCGCACTCCGCTCCAAGCCTCTGCCGGCTTTGGTGCCCCAAGGAGGGATTTTTTTCATGGAAAAAGCAATCCGCAGATACTGGCCGATCTTTTTGGCGCCCACGGCAGCGGCCTTTGTCATCGGCTTTCTCTATCCCTTTATGCATGGATTATACCTGTCTTTCTGCAAGTTCATCACCATTGACCGGGCCAGCTGGAACGGTCTGAAAAACTATATCTACGCCCTGCAGGATGCGTCTTTCCGCCACGCCTTTTGGTTCACCGCCGCTTTTACGGTGGTGTCCACGGTGCTGATCAACCTGGCGGCCTTTGCCATCGCCCTGGCCTTGACCCGGGCCATCCGGGGCACCAACCTGTTCCGGACCGTATACTTCATGCCCAACCTCATCGGCGGCATCGTGCTGGGCTATATCTGGCAGATCCTGCTCAACTGCGTCCTGAGCCTGCTGAGCAAGCCCCTGCTGAGCCTGGATGCCACCTACGGCTTCTGGGGCCTGATCATCCTCATGTGCTGGCAGCAGATCGGCTATATGATGATCATTTATATCGCCGGTCTCCAGTCCATCCCCTCGGACTATCTGGAGGCCGCCCGCATCGACGGGGCCAGCAGCTGGCAGATCCTCTGGCGGATCAAGATTCCCAACGTGATGCCTTCCATCACCATCTGCCTGTTTTTAACCCTGACCAACAGCTTTAAGCTCTTTGACCAGAACCTGGCCCTGACCGGCGGCGATCCCAACCATGCCTCGGAAATGCTGGCGCTGAATATCTACGATACCTTTTATAACCGCTCCGGCGCCCAGTGGAAGGGCTACGGCCAAGCCAAGGCCGTGATCTTCTGCCTGCTGGTAATTGCCATTTCTTCCATCCAGCTCCGCGCCACCCGTTCCAAGGAGGTGCAGCAATAATGAAACAGCGCAGCCGCAACGCCAACCGGGTTCTGAGCATCCTGCTGGGCATTTTGTGTATTGCCTGGGTCTACCCCGTGTTCATGATCCTGTTCAACTCTTTGAAAGAAGAGCGCGCCATCACCACCTCCACCGCCTTTACCCTGCCCACGTCGGAGACCTTTGCCGGGCTTGCCAACTATATCGACGCCCTGCAGAGCAAAAACTTCCTCACCGCTTTCTTCTTCAGCCTGGTAATCACCGTCACCTCCGTGGCGCTGATCCTGATCTGCTGTTCCATGTGCGCCTGGTATATCACCCGGGTGAAAAATCTGGCCAGCAAGCTGTGCTACTTCCTGTTCGTCTTTTCCATGGTCGTCCCCTTCCAGATGCTGATGTTTACCCTCTCGGCCACGGCGGACCGCCTGCAACTGAGCACCCCCTTCAACATCTGCATCATCTATCTGGGCTTCGGCGCGGGGCTGGCCGTGTTTATGTTCTGCGGTTTTATGAAGTCCATCCCCATTGAGATCGAGGAGGCCGCCATGATCGACGGCTGCAATCCCCTGCAGACCTTCTTTCATGTGGTGCTGCCCATCCTCAAGCCCACGCTGATCTCTGTGGGCATCCTGGAGACCATGTGGCTGTGGAACGACTATCTGCTGCCCTATCTGGTCATGGACCGGACCAAGGGCTACATTACCATCCCCATTTTGATCCAGTACTTCCGGGGCAGCTACGGGCGGGTTGAAATGGGCCCGATGATGGCCTGCATCATGATGACCATCCTGCCCGTTATCATCATCTACCTGCTCTGCCAGAAGCATATCATCAAGGGCGTGGTGGCCGGTGCCGTCAAGGGCTGAGCGCCGGTCCCCGCCCCCGCAGGAAAGGGGTCACGATGACTATCAAGGATATTGCCCGGGAGTCCGGCTACGCTGTGGGCACCGTCTCCCGCGTGCTCAACAACCAGCCCCACGTCAGCGAAAAGGCCCGCCGGGCCATTTTGGCGGTGGTGGAATCCCGAAACTTTACCCCCAACAGCAACGCCCGGCTGCTCAAGCAGCAGCTCAACAGCGGCGTGGCCGTGATTGTCAAGGGCGCCCATAATATGCTCTTTGCCAGCATCTTGGAGCAGCTCCAGGCGGAGATCCGGAAGCGGGGCTTCCCCACCTTCGTCACCTACCTGGACGAATCGGAAAACGAGGTGGAGCAGGCCCGCCGCCTGTGTCAGGAGCGCAAACCTCTGGGTATGTTGTTCCTGGGCGGCAATCTGGATCACTTCCGCCGGGATTTTTCCCACATCTCCATCCCCTGCGCCTTGATCACCAGCAGCGCCAGGGACCTGCCGCTGGAAAACCTATCCAGCGTATCCACCAACGACCGGGAGGCCGCGGCCTTCTGCGTCAACTATCTTTACAACCAGGGGCACCGGAACATCGGCCTTTTGGGCGGCCAAATCACCGGTTCCGACCCCAGCTTTGCCCGGCTCCAGGGCTGCCGTCAGGCCTTTGCCGGTCTGGGGCTGCCCTTCCAGCTCCGCCGCCAGTACCAAATCGCCCGTTTCTCCATGTCCAGCGGGTATAAGGCCATGGAGCGGCTGCTGGACTCCTTCCCAGAGGTGACGGCGGTGTTCGCCTTTTCCGACGTGATGGCCATGGGCGCGCTGCGGGCCTTGCGGGACCGGGGCAAGCGGGTGCCTCAGGACATCTCCTTGATGGGCTTTGACGGCATCGAGCTGGGCCAGTACAGCGATCCCCGCCTCACCACTGTCCGCCAAGACGATCAGGCTCTGGCCCAGCGGGGCGCGGAGCTGCTGCTCTCCCGCATTGAATCTCCTGCGCCCCGGGCCTGTGAGACCGTGGGCTTCACCCTGCTGTACGGGGAGAGCGTCTCTCCCCCCACGCCGGCGGCCCGGAATCCCCGGGTGCGCTGAAGGAAAAAACTAGAAGAAAAGAGTGATGGAACCTTGCGACACGCCGGAATTTTGATGCCCGTGACCGCCCTGCCCCCCCCCTATGGCGTGGGGACCCTGGGGCAGGAGGCCCGGGATTTTGCGTCGTTTCTGGCCGCCGCCGGGCAGCGGGTATGGCAGCTGCTGCCCATTGGCCCCACCAGCTACGGCGACTCCCCCTATCAGTCCTTTTCCGCCTTTGCAGGAAACCCCTATTGGATCGACCTACCCTCCCTGGAACAGGAGGGGCTGCTAGAGCCGGAGGAATACCGCTTCCTGGATTGGGGCGGCGACCCGGAGGCGGTGGACTACGGTGCGCTGTATGAAAAGCGCTTTCCCGTGCTGCGCCTGGCCGTAGGCCGTCTGCTGGACCAGCCGCCGGAGGATTACGCCGCCTTCTGTGAGGAAAACCGCTTCTGGCTGCCGGACTACGCCCTCTTTATGGCCCTGAAGGAGGCCCATGGCGGCGCCTCCTGGCAGGACTGGCCGGAGCCCCTCCGCCGCCGGGAGGACGCCGCGCTGGAGACCTTCCGGGCCGCCCACGGCGATGCCCTGGACTTCTGGCAGGGGGTGCAGTACCTCTTCTTCCGCCAGTGGAAGGACCTGAAGGCCTTTGTCAACAGCCTGGGCATCTCTCTGCTGGGAGACGTCCCCATCTATGTGGCCGAAGACAGCGCCGACGTCTGGTCCCATCCGGAACAGTTCCAGCTGGACAGCGAACTGCTGCCCATCGGGGTGGCGGGCTGCCCGCCGGACGCCTTCTCCCCCGACGGCCAGCTATGGGGCACCCCCCTGTTTGACTGGGAGGCCATGGCCCGGGACGGCTTTTCCTGGTGGCAGACCCGGATCAGCCACCAGAAGCGGATCTACGACTTGCTGCGCATCGACCATTTCCGGGGTCTGTCCGCTTACTACTCCATCCCCCGGGGCAGCTCCGCACGGGATGGGTGCTGGCGCCAGGGCCCGGGCATGGCCCTCATCCGGGCGCTGGAAGCAGGCCCCGGCACCCAGGGGCTTATCGCCGAGGATCTGGGGTATCTGGACGAGCCCGTCCGGGCGCTGCTGCGGGACTCGGGCCTGCCGGGCATGAAGGTGCTGCAGTTTGCCTTTGACTCCCGAGAGGAGAGCGACTACCTGCCCCACAATTACGAGCATCACTGCGTGGTCTATACCGGCACCCACGACAACGACACCGCCGCCGGCTGGTTCCTCTCCGCCCCGCCGGACGACGTGGCCAAGGCCAAGGAATACCTGCGTCTGAGCGAGGAGGAGGGCCTGCACTGGGGCCTAATGCGGGGCGCGTGGAGCAGCGTGGGAGATCTGGCCATCGTGCAGATGCAAGATGTGCTGGGTCTGGGCAGCGAAGCCCGGATGAACACCCCTTCCACGCCCAGTCAGAACTGGCGCTGGCGGATGCGGCCCGACGCGGCCACGCCGGAGCTGGCGGCCCGGCTGCGCCGTCAGGCAGAGCTTTATGGGCGGACCTGAAACAGCAAACAAGTCCCCCGGCCACATCGGCCGGGGGACTTGTTTGCTTGTGGAGGCGTTATTTTCCAAAGACCTCCGCCACCTTTTTCAGCCAGCTCCGAATCTCCAGGTGCTGGGGACAGCGGGTCTCACACAGCCCGCAGTCGATGCACTGGGAAGCCATACCGAAGCGCTTGGTCAGGTTACTATAATAAGATGGGTTGCTCAGCCCCATGCCGAAGCGCTGCTGATTGTTGAACAGGGCGAAATAATCGGGGATGTCGATGTTCTGCGGGCACTCCTCCATGCAGTAGCGGCAGCTCGTGCAGGCGATGGCCACCTGGCCCTGGACAATCTCGGCAGCCCGGTCCAGCACTGCCCGCTCCTCGTCGCTGAGAGGGCGAAAATCCCGGCCCAAATGGGCCATATTGTCCTCCAGCTGTTCCCGGTTGCTCATGCCGCTGAGCACCACCACCACCTCCGGCAGCGAAGCGGCAAAGCGCAGCGCCCAGGACGCCATGCTGGCCGACCGGTCCCGGGCCCGGATCAGCTCCTCCGCCTCAGTCGGGAGCTGGGCCAGAATGCCGCCCTTTACCGGCTCCATGACAATCACCTTCCGCCCGTGGGCGGCAGCGGTCTCGTAGCAGCGGCGGGCCTGGATGCCCTGATTCTCCCAGTCGGCGTAGTTGATCTGGAGCTGGACATACTCCATCTCCGGATGCTCCCGCAGGATCCGGTCCAGCAATTCGGCGTTGTCGTGATAGGAAAAGCCCAAATGGCGGATGCGGCCCTCGTCGTGCATCCGGCGCACAAAGTCAAAGCCGCCCCGCTGCTCCGTCTTTTCATAGCTGGACTGGCCCAGGGCGTGGAGCAGATAGATGTCAAAATAGGAAAGTCCCGTCCGGCGGAGCTGCTCTTCAAAAATTGGGAGATAGTCCTCTTCCCTTTTCGCCAGCCAGATGGGCATTTTGTCCGCCACCACAAACTTCTCCCGGGGGTAGCGCTCGGTCAGGCAGCGGCGTACCACGCTCTCGCTCATCTCCCCGTGGTAGGCCCACGCGGTGTCAAAATAAGTAAACCCCCCCTCCAGGTACCGGTCCACCAGGGCATTGACCTGCTGGTAATCTATGGCTTTGGGATCCTGGGGATCGGTGAGGGGCAGGCGCATCAGGCCAAAGCCCAGCTTCATCATGGGGATACCCTCCTTGTCCGCCCCGGCAAAACGGGGCTGTGATCGCCGCCCGGAATGGGGGCGTTTGGTTTCTTTCAGCATAGCCCGGCAAGCGGGAGAAGTCAAGGTGTTTGCCTTGCAATGGGCGAAGAAATCCGATACAATGAAAGCCACTGGGCCCGATCCCCGCAAGCCGGGGCGGGCCGGAGATCGGGCGCCCCCGCGGCGCAGAGAGGACTGACCATGTACTATGACTGCGCCCCCTTGCAGGGGGTCACCACCTATGTGTTCCGCAACACCCACCGGGAGTTTTTCCCCGGGGTGAGCCGGTATTTCATCCCCTTTTTCTCGCCCCCCAAGGAGCACCTGATCACTCCCCGGGAGATGCGGGACCTGCTGCCGGCCCACAATGCCGGCACGCCGGTGGTACCCCAGCTGATGGTGCGCAGCCCGGAAGACTGCCTGTGGGCCATCGGAGCCATGGCGGAGCTGGGCTACGGCGAGGTGAATCTGAATCTGGGCTGTCCCTCGGGCACGGTGGTAGCCAAGGGAAAGGGTTCCGGGCTGCTGGCCCGCCCCGATGAGCTGGACCGCTTTTTGGACACGGTCTATGCCCGGTCGGTGCTGCCCGTGTCCATCAAGACCCGGCTGGGGATCCAAGACCCGGCGGAGTTCCGCCCCATCCTGGAGATCTACAACCGCTATCCCCTGACGGAGCTGATCATTCACCCGCGGGTACAGAAGGAATTTTACAAGGGTTCTGTTCATCTGGATGCCTTTGCCGCAGCGCTGGAGCGTTGCCGCTGTCCGGTGCGCTACAACGGGGACCTGCTGACCGTGGCAGACTGCCAGGCGCTGGAGGCCCGTTTCCCCCAGGTGGAGCGGATCATGCTGGGCCGGGGGCTGGCGGCAGATCCGGCGCTGGTGCAAAAACTCCTGGGCGGAGCGGCGGTGGACCGGGTGACGCTGGAGCGCTTTCTGGACACTCTATTCGCCCGCTATCTGGACTGTTACGGCAACGTAGAGAACGCCCTGCAGCGGATGAAGGAGCTGTGGTACTATCTCATTCGCCTCTTTGACGGCGGGGAGCGGCTGGGCATGAAGCTGCGCCGGGCAAGGGGCCAGGCCGCATATCAGGACCTGACCCGGCGGGTACTCCAAGAGCTGCCCTTGCGGCAGGAGGCGGCCGGTCCTTTTGAATAAGCAGCAAAAAAGAACCCCGCGCCTTTCGGCGCGGGGTTCTTTCTATCGCAACTCAGATGAGTTTTGATGCGCGTGATTCTTTCAAATCAGGCGGTGGCGTCAACCAGGTACAGGTTGGTGACATAGCCGTCGTCGTCCAGGACGATGACAACATAGTCGCCGCTGGCCAGGGTGATGCCCTCAGAGGTCATGGTGCTCTCGTCGTCCAGAGCCAGGGAATCAACTTCCTTGGTGGAGCTGAAGGACTTGACCAGCCAGGACTCATACTCGTCGGCCATGACATAGGTCTCGTCGGTACCCATATCCACGGTCAGGACGCCGTTCTTCAGCTTCAGGTCGGTCAGGTTGTCAGAGGCAGCCTGAGTGTAGATCTTGACAGAAGCGCTATCGGAAGTAGCGGCATCACACTTGGTGCCCAGAGTGGAGATGTACTCCTTGGTGTAGGAGTTGTTCACGAACAGGCCCACAGCCACAGAGCCGGCGTCGTTGGCGATACCAATGGTGGTGTCCTCGCCGTTAACGATGGCGTTGTAGTACTTAACGGTGGTGGAGCCGTCCTTCTCCTCGCCAACCTGGGTGGTGTCATAGATGAACACCTGATCCTCGTTGCTGGTGGTGGCGCTCTTATCGATCACCACGATCAGGGCCACGGAACCGTCATACAGCACGGTGGCATTGCCGTTGGCAACAGACATGCTGGGCACGTTCTTGATGCCGGTGTAGACCGTGTAGGTGGAGCCGCTCTTCACCAGGAAGACGGTGGTGTTGGAAGCGGTGTACTCGCCAAAGATCTCGGAAGTGCCCTTGGTGATGTTGCCATCAGCACTGCCATTGGTCTTACCGGACTCGTCGGTGACCTCATAGCCCTTGCCGGTCTCCACATAGGAGACGAACTGGCCCTTCAGGTCGGTCAGATCAGCGGTCTCGACATCGCCGTCGGCAACCACATCGTCGCCCACCTTGGAGACGTCAACCCACTTGGTGGTACCGTCGGTGAACAGCAGCTTCATAGCATAGTCATACTCGCCGCGATCCACGTTGGCGCTGGTATCCAGAACGTAAGCATAGACATCGTCAGTCACCTGCTCATCGCCCACAGCCAGGATGTAACCGTACTGATCCAGAGTCAGGGTGTAGGTCTGGCCCAGAGTCATGGAGACGCTGGCGCCGTTCGCCTTCTGATAGGCAGTGCCGCCCACAGTGTACTCCACGGTGTCGCCGGTGCCCTTGTTCTTGGTGTACTTGCCGGTGACATACTCGGGCTCGTAAGCCTCGATGGCAGTCTTGGCGCTATCAACGACCACGACCACCTTGTCGCCCTTCTTCAGGCCGGCAAAGAAGTCATACAGATTGTCGTCAGCCTCAACCTTGTTCACGTCGGAACCAACGAAGGTGACCTCGTCCTTGGTGACCTTCTTCACCTCGGCCAGGGTGGACTCAACGGCAACCACGTCGGTGATCACGTTGTCGGTGACATAGACTTCCACAGCGAGGCCGTTGCCGGTGATGTCAGCAACATCCTCATAGGATTCAACGGCAGTGGGAGAGGTGGTGCAGTTGCCGCCAACGGTCACGCTGTCGTCCTTGTAGGTGTAGCCCTTCAGGTCAGCCTTCACGGTCTTGTTGCCGGAATTGGTGTCCATATCGGCGGTGTACACGATGGTAGCGCTGTTGGCATAGGTGCCGATGGCCTTGTTGGCATAGACCCACTTGTCAGAGGGACGATCCAGGTCATCATAGGTGGTCTGCAGCTTCAGCTTGTCGAAGTAACGCTCGGCAAACTGCATGTAGCCGTCGTTGCCGCTGGCCTTGTAGCCCTCGGTGGGATCGTTGCCCACATAGTAGCGCTCAGCGTCCACAACCACGGTGGTGCCGTCGGAAGTGGAGACGTTGGTGCCGCCCTTGTACTCGACCAGCTTAGCGGTCAGGGTGTTGAAGGCATACAGGCAGGCCTCCTGACGGGTCAGGGCCTTGGAACCAACAAAGCCGGAGTTGCCGGCATACAGCTTGTTCTCAATGGCCAGGGAAGCCACGCGAACAGTCCAGTTGGAGCCGGTGAAGCCCTCGATGGCGCCGTCATAGCCCAGAGCGCCCAGCAGCATCTTCATGAAGGCATAGCCGGTCAGGGTGCCGGTAGGCTTGAAGGTGCCGTCGCCGTAGCCGTTGATGATCTCGTGCTCGGCGCAGTAGGCGATGTAGCCGGCGAAGGTGTGATTCGCGGGCACATCAGAGAAGGGAGCGGAAGAAGCGCCCAGGGCGTCCGCCGCAGTGGGACCCAGCAGCAGGTTGCAGATGATCTTGGCAGCAGCGCCGCGGGTCAGGGTGTTGCCGGGCTTGAAAGAGCCGTCGGGATAGCCGCCGACAATGCCCAGGCCGGAGATCACGTCAACAGCTTCGCCATAAGCGATCTTGCTGTCGTCCGTGTACTCCTTGGCGCCAGCGCTGACGGTGACCAGAGAGAAGGTCATCACC
>JAHHSB010000020.1 GCA_020025415.1 Oscillibacter sp.
GGGGAGCTGACGGATTGTAATGCGTGTTCGCTGTTGGTTGCGGACGCTCCACCAGATCAAGACCCCCATCGCCGCCGCCCAGCTGCTGCTCCAGGCGGACGGGGCCTCCGACCGGCCGGAGCTTTCCGTGGAGCTTTTGAAGATCGAGCAGTATGTGGACATGATGCTGGGCTATCTGCGCCTGGACAGCGACTCCACCGACTATGTGCTGCGGGAGACGGATCTGGACGAGCTGATCCGCCAGGCCCTGCGCAAATTCTCCTGGCTGTTTATCCTGAAAAAGATCTCCCTGGACTTCCGGGAGACGGGCCGCCGGGTGGTGACGGATGAAAAGTGGCTGCGCTTCGTGGTGGAGCAGGTACTCTCTAACGCCTTGAAATACACCCCCGCCGGCGGCAGGATCCGCATTTACGGCGACGGGCAGACCCTGGTGATCTGCGACAACGGCATCGGCATCCGGGAGGAGGACCTGCCCCGGATCTTTGAAAAGGGCTTCACCGGCTACAACGGCCGCCAGGAGAAGAAATCCACCGGCATGGGGCTGTATCTGTGCCGCCGGGTGATGGCCCGGCTGAACCATGGCATCACCGCCGTCTCCCGCACGGGGGAGGGCACCCTGATCTGTCTGAATCTGAGCCGGACAGCGCCGATGGTGGAGTGAGCCTTCGTGACAAAAGCGTAAGAAACGGGGCCGGACTGTAAGCCAAAATTATGGCAGGCAGCCCGGCCTTGGAGTTATGCTGGTATCATTGAAAGGAGGCATCGGGATGCCATTACTGGAAGTACAGCATTTACAAAAGATCTACACCACCCGCTTCGGCGGCAATCAGGTGCAGGCCCTTTCCGACGTAAATTTCTCTGTGGAGTCGGGAGAATACGTGGCCATCATGGGCGAGTCGGGCTCCGGCAAGACCACCCTTTTGAATATCCTGGCGGCCCTGGACCGGCCCACCGCCGGCGAGGTGGTGCTGGATGGGAAGCCCCTCTCCCGGGTCCGGGAAGGGGACCTGGCGGCCTTCCGCCGGTCCCACCTGGGCTTTGTGTTCCAGGATTTCAACCTGTTGGACACCTTCTCCAACCGGGACAATATTTTTCTGCCCCTGGTGCTGGCGGGAGAGCGCTATGAGCTCATGGGGGAAAAGCTGGCCCCCATCGCCCGGCAGCTGGGGATCGAGGGGATCTTGAACAAGTACCCCTACGAGGTCTCCGGCGGCCAGAAGCAGCGGGTAGCGGTAGCCCGGGCACTGATTACCGATCCCTGGATCGTCCTGGCCGACGAACCCACCGGCGCCCTGGACTCCCGGGCCAGCGACAATCTGCTGGAGCTGTTTGAGCAGATCAACCAGGGCGGGCATACCATCGTCATGGTGACCCACTCGGTGAAGGCGGCCAGCCACGCCAAACGGGTGCTCTTTCTCCGGGACGGGGAGGTGTTCCACCAGCTCTACCGGGGCGGCGAGACCCGGGAGGCCCAGTTCCGGCGCATCGCCGACACCCTGACGGTGCTGACGGAGGGCGGTGGGGGCCATGCGTAAGGGCACGTTCTTTCCCCGGCTGGCCCTGGTGAATCTGGCCCGCAACCGGCGCTTTTACGGGCCGTATCTCGTCTCCGCCATCGGCGCGGCGGCCATGTTCTATATCATCCGCTACCTCACCGACAGCGAGATCGTCGCCTCCGTCCGGGGCGCGGCCTACCTGACCTCTATGATGCAGCTGGGCACCATCGTGGTGATCCCCTTTTCAGCGGTGCTGCTGCTCTACGCCAACAGCTTTGTGATGAAGCGGCGGCAGCGGGAGCTGGGCCTTTACAACATCCTGGGCCTGGAAAAGCGGCACATTGCCCTGGTGTGTTTTTGGGAAATGGTCTACTGCGCGCTGGTCATAGTGATCGGCGGACTGGCGGTGGGGGTGTTGCTGTCCAAGCTGCTGCTGCTATTGCTGCTGCAGCTGGCCCATTTGCCCGTGTCCTTCGGCTTTGAGATCAGCCTGGGGGCCATGGCCTCCACAGTGGTGCTGTTTTTGTCTCTCGCGGCCCTAACGCTGGTGAGCAACCTCATCCGGGTGGCCCGGTCCCGGCCGGTGGAGCTGTTCCACTCCGCCCAGATGGGCGAACAGGAGCCCCGGAGCCGGAAGCTGCTGGCCCTGGTGGGGGCGGCGGCCCTGGCGGCGGGCTACGGCATAGCCTGGACGGTGCAAAAGCCTATGGAGGCCATGTCTCTGTTCTTTCTGGCGGTGGTGCTGGTGATGGTGGGGACCTACTGCCTGTTTATGGCTGGGTCTATCGTGCTGCTCAAGCGGCTGCGGGCCAACCCTCATTACTATTACCAGACCCGGCACTTCACCGCCGTCTCGGGCCTTTTATACCGGATGAAGCAGAACGCCGTGGGACTGGCCAACATCTGCATCCTCTCTACCATGGTGCTGGTCACCGTGTCCACCACCGCCAGTTTGTATCTGGGGCTGGAGCAGACCCTGGATCAGATGTATCCCTTTGACCTGGAGGCCATCCAGTACCTCTCTCCTGTTGACGATCCCGAGAATCCCCGGCTGGAGCCGGAGAAATTGCTGGAGCGGGTGCAGGAGAACCTGGCCGCCACTGGTCTGGAGGCCGCCCGCCTGAGCTGGTACACCGAGGGACAGGGCCGTGGGATCTTCAGCGGCAATACGATCCAGTGGCAACAGGCCGGAACGGACATCGACCTGCGGATCCTGACGGCGGAGGGCTACAGCAGCTACACCGGGCAGGAGGTGACGCTGGCGGAGGACGAGGTGCTGGTCTATACGCAGGGCTTTGACCTGCCCAACAGCTTCTACTTCGGTGACCGGCTGCTGCAGGTGGCCGACCGGCTGGAGGAGACCGTAAAGAGCAACGACGCTGCGGCGGTAAGGCTGAGCGGGGAGCCGGAGCTGGTGCTGGTGGTGGCAGACGATGACGTCCGCCGGGAGCTGTTCTCCCAGCCCTTTTCGGATGGATCGGAGCAGACCTGCGGGGAGCTGTTTTCCCGGAAGTTCCGCATCCAGATGGACCTGATGGGCACCGCCGCAGAAAAGGAGGCCGCGGCGGACATCGTGATGGCCAATACCGGCGGCCAGGTCAGCTGCGTCAGCCATCAGGATAACGCCGTGGAGTTGTACGCCATGTACGGCGGCTTCGTGTTCCTGGGCATCTTCCTGGGACTGCTGTTTTTGCTGGTCACGGCGCTGATCATCTACTACAAGCAGATTTCCGAGGGCTATGAGGACCAGCGGCGCTATCAGATCATGCGCCAGGTGGGCATGACTGACCAGGAGGTGCGCTCCTCCGTCCGCAGCCAGGTCCTGCTGGTGTTCTTCCTGCCGTTGTCTGCGGCGGGCCTTCACACCCTCGCGGCCTTCCCCATGCTCACCAAGCTGCTGCAGCTGTTCCAGCTCATCAACAACACCCTCTTTGCTCTGTGCACTGCCGGGACGCTGCTGATCTTCTGCGCTATCTACGGCCTGGTATACAGCCTGACTGCCCGGACCTATCGAAAGATCGTGGCCTGAGGGCCCTAAAAAATCCAGAAAAAGAAATTCCAAAAATGACAAGATCCTGGCGGGAAACCCCGCCAGGATCTTTTTTTCAGGACGGTGCCACACCGCCCCTGTTCTTTCCGGGGCCGGGCTGGAGGCTTACCGCTCCAGCTCCCGGATCAGGTTGACCATTTCGATGGCGCCCTGGGCACACTCGGCACCCTTGTTGCCCGCCTTGGTGCCGGCCCGCTCAATGGCCTGCTCGATGGTGTCGGTGGTCAGCACGCCGAACAGTACCGGCACGTCGCTCCCAAGGGCCGCCTGGGCCACGCCCTTGGATACCTCCGCGCACACATAGTCATAGTGGCTGGTGGAGCCCCGGATGACCGCGCCCAGGGCGATGACCGCGTCGTACTTCCCGCTTTTGGCCATCTTGGAGGCGATCAGCGGAATCTCAAAGGCGCCGGGCACCCAGGCAAGGTCGATGTCCTCCGCCCGCACGCCGTGGCGCAGCAGGCCGTCCTCGCAGCCGCTGATGAGCTTGGAGACAATGAACTCGTTGAACCGGGCGGCCACGATGCCCACCTTGATCTGCTGGGATACCAGCTTGCCCTCATAAATTTTCATGGAAAGTCCCTCCTGTGATGAATATAAATTGTAGTGTAAAACGAAGAGAATCAGTAATTGAGAATGTGGCCCATGCGCTGCTGCTTGGTGCGCAGGTAGAACAGATCCTCCGCCGTGGGGGCGATCTGGATAGGCACCCGTTCCACGATCTCCAGGCCGAAGTCCGAAAGCTGGTAGATCTTGTCGGGGTTATTGGTGAGAAGCCGCATGGTCCGTACCCCCAGGTCCCGCAGGATCTGGGCGCCGGTCCAGTACTCCCGCAGGTCCGGGGCAAAGCCCAGCTTCACATTGGCGTCCACGGTGTCGAAGCCCTGCTCCTGGAGGGCGTAGGCCTTGAGCTTGTTGATGAGGCCGATGCCCCGGCCCTCCTGGCGCATATACAGCACCACGCCCCGGCCCTCCTCTTCGATCTGGCGCATGGCGGCGGCCAGCTGCTCGCCGCAGTCGCAGCGCTTGGAGCCGAACACATCACCGGTGAGACACTCGGAGTGAACCCGGCAGAGGATGTTCTCCCCGTTGCCGATCTCTCCTTTTACCAGGGCCACGTGATGCTCCCCGGTGAGGTCGTTGACATAGCCGTAGATCCGAAAGTCGCCGTACCGGGTGGGCATCTTGGCCGCGGCCTCCCGCACCACGTGCTTGTCCTGGCGGCGGCAGTAGTCCTGCAGGGCCTGGATGGTCAGCACCTTCAGCCCCCACTCCTGGGCCTTTTCCAGCAGCTCCGTGGTGCGCATCATGGTGCCGTCATCCCGCATAATCTCGCAGCACAATCCACAAGGAGCCAGGCCGGCCAGACGGCACAGATCCACCGTGGCTTCCGTGTGGCCGTTGCGCACCAGCACGCCGCCCCGCCGGGCCACCAGGGGGAAGACATGGCCGGGCCGGCGCAGATCCTCGGGCCGGGTGGCAGGATCCACGCATTTGCGGCAGGTGTAGCCCCGCTCTTCGGCACTAATGCCGGTGGTGGTGTCCACGTGGTCGATGGACACGGTGAAGGCGGTAGAGTGGTTGTCGGTGTTCACCTTCACCATTTGCTCCAGTCCCAGCCGGGCTGCCACTTCCTCGCTCATGGGGGTGCAGATCAGGCCCTTGGCATGGACGGCCATGAAATTCACGTTTTCCGTGGTGGCGAACTGGGCGGCGCAGATTAGATCACCCTCGTTCTCCCGCTCCGGGTTGTCGATAGTGATGATCAGCCGGCCGGCCCGCAGCTCCTCCAGAGCCTCTTCCACGGTGCAGTACTGCTGTTCCATTTTCTCATATCCTCCTTGCGTTAAAATCCGTTTTCCGCCAGAAATTCCAGGGAGATCCCTGATGGCCGCGCCTCCGGCTCCGCCGGGTGCAGCAGCTTTTCTACATATTTGCCGATGATGTCCGTCTCCAGATTCACCGTGTCTCCCGGGTGCTTGCGTCCCAGGATGGTCACCGCCGCTGTGTGGGGGATGACCGACACGGAGAAGCGGTCCGCCTCCACCCCGGCCACCGTCAGGCTGATGCCGTCGATGGTGATGGAGCCCTTTTCCACGACATAGCGCAGCAGCGCCGCCGCGGCGGACACGGTGTACCACACGGCGTTATCATCCCGCTCCACGGCGGTGATGGTGCCGGTGCCGTCGATGTGGCCGGAGACGATGTGCCCGCCGAAGCGGCCGTTTGCCGCCATGGCTCGCTCCAGATTTACCGGGCTGCCGGGGAGCAGGGCCCCCAGGGCGGAGCGATTCAGCGTTTCGTGCATCACGTCCGCCGTGAAGCTGCCCCCGTCCAGCCGGGTGACCGTCAGGCACACGCCGTTGACCGCCACGCTGTCGCCGATCTTCAGATCCTCCAGCACCACCGATGCCCCGATGCTCAACTGGGCCGAGTGGGCGCCCCGCTGTACGGAGCGGAGGGTGCCCATCTCCTCAATGATCCCGGTGAACATGGCTTTCCACCTCACCTTCCAGCAAAAAGTCCTCCCCAACGGGGGTCAGGCACAGATCCCGGAGGCTCACCGCCTGGGCGGGCAGGGCCACGCCCGCCCCGCCCACGGGGCCGGGGGCTGCCGTGCCGCCGAAGAGCTTGGGGGCGATGTAGGCCTGCACCCGCTGCACCAGTCCGGCCTCCAGAGCCGACCAGTTGAGCTGCCCGCCGCCCTCCAGCAGCACGCTGTCGATTTCCGCTTGGCCCAGACGGTCCATCAGGGCAGCCAGGTCTACATGGCCCTCCCGCTCCGGCAGGTCCCAGATCTGACAGCCGGCGGAGCGGTAGGGCGCGGCCTGTTCCTCTGTGGGGCCGCAGGCCGCCAGAATGGTGGGAACCTCCCCCGCCGTGCGGATGATGCGGCTGGCCAGAGGGGTGCGCAGATGGGTGTCACAGATTACCCGCACCGGGTTCCGCCCGCCCTCCATGCGGCAGGTGAGCAGGGGATCGTCGCTGAATACCGTGCCAACCCCCGCCATGATGGCGGCGCAGCGGTGCCGGTCCTGATGAACCCGGGCCCGGGCCGCCTCGCCGGTGATCCAGCGGGAGGCACCGGTATAGGTGGCGATCTTCCCGTCCAGAGTCATGGCGTATTTCAACACCACATAGGGCCGCCGGGTGCGGATGTAGTGGAAAAACACCCGGTTGATAGCGTCGCATGCCTCCCGGCATACCCCGGCCTCCACCTCCACGCCCCGAGCCCGGAGAAGCTCAATGCCCTTTCCTGCCACCAGGGGGTTGGGATCGTCGGAGCCCACCACTACACGCTGGATGCCCGCTTCCAGAATGGCGTCGGTGCAGGGGGGCTGCCGCCCCTGATGGCAGCAGGGCTCCAGCGTCACATACAACGTGGCCCCCGCCGGGGACTCGGAACAATCCGCCAGGGCCTCCCGCTCGGCATGGAGGCCGCCGCAGCGGTGGTGCCAGCCCTGGCCGATGATCCGGCCGTCCTTGACGATCACGGCGCCCACCAGGGGGTTGGGGTTGGTCCAGCCCGCGCCCCGCTCCGCCAGCTCCAGGGCTAGGTTCATATACTCGCAGTCGTTCATTTAACCTGCCTCCTTATGAAAAAAGAGCCTTTAACAGTTCGTTCAAGGCTCGTGAAAAGGCCGGCCGGCACCCCGCGCCCCGGAAAAAGAAAAAGCCCCAGAATGTAGCAACCATTCCAGAGCAAGTCTATGGGCGCGGATGCTGCCATCCGCGTACACACAATCTTCTTTCATCCAGACTGTACTGTCGGCCTCGGAATTTCACCGAATCCTGCCTTGCGGCTCGTGGGCTATACCACCGGTGGGGAATTGCACCCCGCCCTGAAGATCCTGATTCAATTGAGAAAAGTATACGCCCATCTCCGCCCCTTGTCAAGAGGCGGCCCGCCGGAGGGGGGAACATCCGGGAGAATCCAGCCGATGGATGTAAAAACTGTGAAAAAAGTTAATGTATATATGAACAAAAATGAGCAAGCAAAATCAACAATTTATAGAAATTCAATCAAAATAAAACAAAACCTTGCATAGAGGGTGCAAGAGGTGCTACCATTAAAGCAATCAATAAGGAGGTTTGCCATGGAGGGAAATCGTCCGCTCAATGCGAGGCAGCGAAAGATCCTGGACTGGATCAATGAAAAAGGCAGCGCGCAGATCCGAGAGCTCAGCGTCGTGCACGGCGTGTCCGAGGCCACCATCCGCAGAGACCTTGATGAGCTGACCCGGGCGGGACTGGCGGAGCGGGTGCACGGCGGCGCGGTCCGTATGACCGGCACCACCTTTGAACGGGTACACAGCGAGAAGATGAGCCTGATGCTGGCGGAAAAGCTGCGCATCGCCAGCTATGCCGCGTCCATTGTGGAAAACGGCGACAGCATTTTCCTGGACTCCGGGACGACCGCCTATTTCATTGCCCAGGAGCTGACCCGGCACAAGAACCTGACCATCCTCACCAACAATCTGGACATTGTGCAGAGCGTGCAGTTTGACCTCACCGTTTCCCTGATCGTCACCGGGGGCATCCGGCGGGAGCAGTACAGCGTGCTCATCGGCAGCATTGCCGAGCAGGTGATCCAGGCCTTCTGCGTGGACAAAGCCTTTATGGGCTGTGACGCCATCGACATCAAGCAGGGGATTTTCAACACGAATTTCCTGGAGGTGGGGGTCAAACAGTGTATCACCCGCTGCGGGAAAAAGACCATTTTGGTGACGGACAGCAGCAAGTTCCAGCACAAGGCCCTGGCCAAGGTGTGCGATCTCCAGCAGATCGACATGATCATCACGGACAACGGGCTGGGCAATGCGGCTGCCCAGGAGATCAGAAAAAGTGTTCCCAATACTATTTTGGTGTAACGGGAAAATCATAACATCATATAAAAAAGGAAGGTAAGAATCATGAGCTGGCTGAAAGAGGTTATCGGTACTGAAAAAGCGATTATCGCCATGTGCCATATGCAGGCAATGCCCGGCGACCCGTACTATGACCGGGAGAAGGGCATGAAGCTGGTCATCGAGAAGGCGAAGCAGGATCTGGAGGCGCTGCAGGAAGGCGGCGTGGACGCCGTGATGTTCAGCAATGAGTTCAGCCTCCCCTATCTGACCAAGGTCCGCACGGAGACCGTGGCCGCCATGGCCCGGGTCATCGGCGAGCTGCAGCCCTACATCAGCGTCCCTTACGGCGTCAACTGCCTGTGGGATCCCGTCGCCTCCCTGGATCTGGCCGTGGCCGTGGACGCCAAGTTCGTCCGGGAGATCTTCACCGGCGTTTACGCCAGCGACTTCGGCCTGTGGAATACCAACTGCGGTGAAGTGGTCCGCCATCAGCGGGAGATCGGCGCTGAGAAGGTAAAGCTGCTGTTCAACATCGTGCCCGAGGCGGCCAAGTACCTGGCCGACCGGGAGATCGAATCCATTGCCAAGACCACGGTGTTCAACTGCCGGCCCGACGCTTTGTGCGTCTCCGGCGCCACCGCCGGCAGCGCCACCGATCCCGAGATCCTGCGCCGGGCCAAGAGCGCCGCGGGCGACACGGTGGTCTTGGCCAACACCGGCTGCCGGGTGGACACCATCGAAAAGCTCCTGAGCATCGCCGACGGCGCCGTGGTGGGTACCACCTTTAAGTATGACGGTAAGTTTGAAAACCAGACCGACGTGAAGCGGGTCCGGGAGTTTATGGACAAAGTCAAATCTTTCCGCTGAGGATCACGGATGGGAAAGGGCATGAGCGCAAATCGTTACGTCTGCGGATATGATTTCGGCACCCTCTCGTGCCGGATCAGCGTTAACCGGCTGGAAAACGGAGAGACCGTGTTTGAAGCCAGCGCGGACTATCCCCACGCTGTGATTACCGAAGCCCTGCCGGAGAGCGGGGCGCGGCTGCCCCGGGACTGGGCTCTCCAGGACCCGGAGGACTATCTGGAAGTGATGACCCGGCTGACCCGCCTGGCCCTGGAACAGGTCCCGGCGGAGGAGATCGCGGCCATCGGCACGGATTTTACCAACTGCACAGTGGTGGCTCTGGGGAGCGACGGACAGCCGTTGTGCGCCGACCCGGCCTTCCGGGCCCGGCCCCATGCCTGGCCCAAGCTGTGGAAGCATCACGCCGCCCAGGACTGTGCCGCCCGGATCGAGCGGATCCTGAAAGAGGAGAACGTGGACTGGTTCGGCTGGTACGGGCGCAACGTCTCCAGCGAGTGGCTGTTTCCCAAGCTGCTCCAGGTGTACGAGGAGGACCGGGCGGTCTATGACGCCGCGGCGGTCTTTCTGGAGGCGGCGGATTACATCCCTTACTGGCTCACCGGCAAGCTGACCCGCAATAGCGCCACATTGGGCGTCAACGCCTTTTACAACCCGCAGCGGGGCTATCCCTCCGCCGCGCTGCTGGAACGATTCAGCCCCGGCTTTGCCCGGGTGCTGGAGAAGCTGGGCGGGCAGGTCCTGCCGGTGGGTAGCCGGGCGGGAACGCTGACGCCGGAGGCAGCCGACCGGCTGGGCCTGCTGCCGGAGACGGTGGTGGCCGTGGGCCACGGGGACTCCGAGATTGCGGCGATCGGCCTGGGCATGACGGAGCCCGGCTCCATGCTGATGGTTATGGGCACCTCCACCTGCTACCAGATGATCCACGAGACGGAGCGGGCCTTTGACGGAGTCTGCGCTATCGTCAAAGACGGGATGATCCCGGGGCTGACGGCTTACGAGTCCGGTCAGCCGGCGGTGGGCGACAGCTTCTCCTGGTTCGCCGACAACTTGCTGCCGGAGGACTACCGCCGCCAGGCGGAGGCCCAGGGGCTCAGTCCCCTGGCCTATCTGGACCGCCGCTGCGGGGCCCTGCGCCCCGGCGAGAGCGGGCTCATTGCCCTGGACTGGCTCAACGGCAACCGCAGCGTCTTGATGAACTATCACCTCCGGGGAGCAATTTTGGGATTGTCCCTGGATACCAAGCCCGAGCACATCTACCGCAGTCTGATCGAGGCCACGGCCTTCAACGCCCGGCGGATCTTCGACGGGTATGAGGAAGCGGGGGTGGCCATCCGGCGGGTCTATGCCGCTGGAGGACTGGCCAGAAAGAGCCCCGTGACCATGCAGCTTTACGCGGATATCCTGGGTCGGCCCATCTATGTGACCTCCGTGGCCAACTCCAGCTCTCTGGGCGCGGCGGTCTGCGCAGCGGCGGCTCTGGAAGAAGAGCGGGGCTCGCTGGAGACGTTCCAGCGGCTGTGCGGGCAGATGATCCACTATGACACCACGGTCTATACCCCCGGGCCCAAGGCCGCGGCGGTATATGATGAATTGTACCTGGCATTTTTGGAATTCCATGACCTGATGGGAAAACACGCAGCATTGTACAGTAAACTCGGTGAAATTCAAAAGGCAGCGACAGCCTTTGAATAATAATTTTTTGGAGGTTCACGGGTATGAAAAAGTTGCTTAGTTTGTTCCTTGCACTCATGATGACGGTCCCCCTGGTCGCCTGCGGCAGCACCGACGGCGGGGACGGCTCTGCCGGTTCCAATGATGGGGACGGCGAGAAGACCTGGAAGATTGCTACCGTTGTGAAAGAGAGCTCCGACCCCTGGTTTATCCGCATGGAAGAGGGCGTGCAGCAGTTTGCCGGCGATACTGGCAACAACGCGTTCCAGAAGGGCCCCGCGGCCTATGACTCCGCCCAGCAGGTGCAGATCATCGAAGAGCTGATCGCTCAGGACATCGATGCCATCTGCGTGGTACCCATCGACCCCGCTGCCTGTGAAAACGTCCTGAAAAAGGCTATGGATCAGGGCATCGTGGTCATCACCCACGAGTCTCCCGCCCAGGAGAACTGCGACTACAACATCGAGGCCTTCGACAACGTGGGCTACGGCGCTTACATGATGGATGAGCTCGCCAAGGCCATGGGAGAAGAGGGCGAGTATGTCTGCATGGTGGGCTTCCTGACCACCGCTTCCCACATGGAATGGTCTCAGGCTGCCATTGACCGGCAGAAGGAAAAGTATCCCAACATGAAGCTCATCGACGTGGAGCGCGTGGAGACCGAGGACAGCATGGAAGTGGCCTATGAGAAGGCCAAGGAGCTGCTCAAGACCTATCCCAACCTGAAGGGCTTCCTGGGCACCTCCAGTTATGACGCTCCCGGCGCCGGCAAGGCCATCGCCGAGCTGGGCCTGGTGGGCAAGTCCGTGGCAGTGGGCACCTCTGTGACCTCCTGCTGCGCTGACCAGCTCAGCGACGGCTCCATGGCCTCTGCTCTGTGCTGGGATCCCGCCACCGCCGGCTATGCCATGAACGAGCTGGCGGAGATGGTCCTGGAGGGCCGGCAGGACGAGATTACCTCCGGTCTGGACCTGGGCCTGGAGGGCTATGAGTCCCTGACCGTCAACGGCAAGTACATCAATGGCGAGGGCTGGATTGTCATTAACAAGGACAATATGGCCGACTACAACTTCTGATCATTCTTGACAGATCGCCTGCGGCGGACCGGCCACCGGTCCGCCGCAGGCAGGAACTCCAGCGGAATCACGGATGAATCGCGGAGAATTTTTTGCCTTCTCCGGGCTTGATCCTTGATTTTAAATCAGACAACGGGGAGTGAAGCATATGTCTGAAACCATTCTCAAGGTGACGAATGTTACCAAGCGCTTTGGCGGCGTCTGCGCACTGGATCATGTCAATCTTGAGCTGAAAAAGGGAGAAATCCATTGTCTGGTCGGGGGGAACGGAAGCGGAAAGTCCACCCTGATCAAAATCATTTCCGGCTTCTACAAGCCGGATGAGGGCACGGTGGAGATCGATTCCGTACCCTGTCCGTCCAAATTCAGCACCATGGACGCCATCGCCGCGGGCGTGCAGGTGATTTATCAGGATATGTCGGTTTTCCCCAACCTGACGGTGGCGGAAAATGTGGCGATCACCCTCAACCAGTCCGCCCGGAAAAAGACGGTAAACTGGAAGGAGATGGACCAGATCGCCCAGAAGGCCTTTGACAAGATCGGCGTGCAGCTGCCCCTCCACGACCTGCTGGAGGAGCTGTCCGTGGCGGATAAGCAGATCGTGGCCATCGCCCGGGCCATCCTCTATGACGCCAAGCTGCTGATCATGGATGAGCCCACCACCGCCCTGACCCGCAAGGAGATCGACAAGCTCTTTGAGATTGTCCGCACCCTCCAGTCCCAGGGCGTGTCCATTCTGTTTGTCAGCCACAAGCTGGACGAGGTCTTTGAGATCGCCACCCGCTTCACCGTGCTGCGCAACGGCAAGAATATCATCACCGATGAGACCGCCAATGCCAACCGGGAGAAGATGACCCAGTACATCTCTGGCCGCACCATTGAGGCTGAGCCTTTTACCGCCGACATCCGGGAAGAGGATACCCCCCTCTTTGAGGGGCGGGATCTGTGCCTGAAAAACGGCTTTGAGCATATCTCCTTCCAGGTCATGCCCGGGGAGATCCTGGGCATCACAGGCTTGCTGGGCTCCGGCCGCACGGAGCTGGCCATGTCGCTGTTCGGCCTCTACCCCGCCACCAGTGGCCAGATTTTCATCAAGGGCAAGGAAGTGACCATCGACTCGCCCATGGCGGCGCTGCGGCACAAGATCGCCTATGTGCCCGAGGACCGGCTGACTGAGGGCCTGTTTTTGCTCCAGTCCATTGAGGACAATATCTCCATCGCCAACATCGACCAGCTGAGCCAGAAAAACGGCAGCATCGACCAGGCCAAGGTTCAGGCGGACGCGGAGAAGTGGCGGGACAGCCTGTCCATCAAGATGGGGGACATGAAAGACGCTATCGGCACCCTCTCCGGCGGCAATCAGCAGAAAGTGGTGCTGGCCAAGTGGCTGGAGACCCAGCCGGATGTGCTGATCCTCAACGGCCCCACCGTGGGCGTGGACATCGGCGCCAAGTATGACCTGCACAGCCGGATCCGGGAGATTGTGAAGGACCGGAACACGGCGGTGGTGGTGATTTCCGACGACGTGCTGGAGGTGATTCAGAACTGCAACCGGATTCTGGTGGTCAAGCGGGGCCATATCACCGACGAGCTGAGCAACGAAGGACTGGACGAGGAAACGCTGGTTTCCGTTGTGACATCGCGTGAAGCGGCAGGAGGGATCGTGGAATGAAAAAAATGCTGAGGCGAAACGAATTCTACGTTTCCGTTGTCATTGTTTTGCTGGTGGCCCTGATCCAGGCGAAAAGCGGGCAGTTTTTCACCAGCAACAACCTGGTGGACCTGGCCCGCTCGTGTATCCTGCCGGGCATCCTGACGTTGGGCATCATGGTGGAGATCATTGCCCACAGTATTGACGTCTCCTTCCCGGCCATCGCCATGATCACCATGTACACGGTGACGGAGGTGGCCACTACGGCCGACTATACCGGCCCGGCCTGGGTCCTGTTCCTCATCGCCGCCCTCATGGGCGCTGTGCTGGGCGCCTTCAACGGCATTTTGGCTGCGTGGCTCAAGCTGCCCACCCTGATCATCACCCTGGCCACGTCCAGCATCTACATGGGCGTGATGCAGGGCGTGCTCAAGTGCCGGGTCATCGC
>JAHHSB010000021.1 GCA_020025415.1 Oscillibacter sp.
ATAGCAGGCCCGCAGGGGGATCTGCTGGGACTCGCACAGGTCCTCCATAAAGGTATCGAAGGCGGCGGACTGCATGCCCGTGACGCCGTCGGAGCCGATCTCTTCCTTATCCGCCAGGACGCATACGGCGGTCTTGGCGGGAGTCTCCTTCAAATCCAGCAGGGCCCGGAGGGCGGCATAGGCGCAGACCCGGTCATCGTGGCCGTAGGCGCCGATCATGCTCCGATCCAGGCCGATGTCGCAGGCCCGGGCCGCGGGCACAGCCTCCAGTTCGGCGGAGGTCAGGTCGTCTTCCACGATGCCGTACTTTTCATGGAGCAGCTCCATCACAGCCAGCTTCACCCGGTCGCTGCCCTCGCCCGCCACGGGGCGGCTGCCCACCAGCAGGTTCAGCGACTCGCCGGGAACGGCCTCGGCCAGGGGCTTTTTACTCTGGGCCTGGCCCAGGTGGGGCAGCAGGTCGGTAATGACCAGCTTGGGGTCCCCCTCCTCGGCGCCGATGTTCACCACCTGGGTGGTGCCGTCGGTCAGGGCGAGGACGCCGTGAAGCTCCAGGGGGATGGTGGGCCACTGATACTTGCGCAGGCCGCCATAATAATGAGTCTTGAGATAGGCCAGCTCGCTGTCTTCATACAGGGGGTTGGGCTTTAAGTCCAGGCGGGGCGAGTCGATATGGGCGATGCTGATGCGGGCGCCGGCGTCCAGCGGCTCCCGGCCCAGATAGGCCAGCATGACCCCCTTGCCCCGGTTACAGACGTAGATCTTGCTGCCGGCGGCCAGGTCCATGCCCCGCTCATAGGGCACATAGCCAGCCGCCTCTGCCAGGCGAATCACCTCGGCGGCGCACAGCCGCTCGGTTTTGCCGGCGTCCAGGAAGGCCATGTAATCCCGGCAATAGGCCTCCATCTCCGGCAGACGCTCCGCCGGGAACCGGTCATAGCCGTTTTTCTTCACGGAAAAGAGCTGCTCTTTGCGGCTCTGGATGGGATCTTTTTTATCTGCCATGTTGCGATTCCTCCTTAATGTCTTCAATCAGTTTTTTAAAGAAGCGCCAGGCCTTCTGGGTGAAGGCCTCGGGGCTAGTTTCGTTGTTCTCCAGCACGCAGTCGCACTTTTCCCGGTAGAACGACTCCGGCTTCTGGGCCGCCAGGCGGCTGCGGGCATAGGCCTCGTCAATGCCGTCCCGGGCCATGATCCGCCGCACCCGCTGCTCCGCCGGGGAACAGACGGCCACCGTCCGGTCGCACATCTCCCCCAGGCCTCCCTCGATCAGGTTGATGGCGTCCACAGCGTAGAGAGTGCAGGGCTCCGCCTCCATGCGGCGGCGCAGCTCCGGGGCCATGGCGTCGTAGATGATGTGGTTGAGCTGATCCAGGCGCTGGGGATCGTGAAAGACGATGTTCCCCAGGTGCTTGCGATCCAGCTGCCCGTCGGGCAGGAAGCACGCCGCCCCGAAGGTCCGGGCAATCTCGCTCCGGACCTTCTCGTCGGTCCGGAGCATCTCATAGTATACCCGGTCGCAGTCCAATACTCTGCCGCCTAGGGCCTCAATAGCCGCCAGGGCGCTGGTCTTGCCCGCGCCGGTGCCGCCGGTGATGCCCAGGACCACGCTGCGCTCCTCCGCCTCCACCACCCGGAAGGCGGCGGCTTTTTTCAGCCGATTGTTGATGGCCAGCCCCAGGCCCTTGTTATCCGGGCACTGGGCGTAGATCTCCGTCACCTGCTCCCGGGCGTCAAAGGCCCGCAGCGCGTCGAACACCCGCCGGGCCTGGGCCTGCTTATCCCCGCTGGGGCCCAGCTTCTCCACCGGATAGCCGGAGAAGAGGCCGGCGTACTCGTCAAAGCAGATCACGCCCACCCCGGGCTTTAAGCGGCGGCGGATCTCCCGGGCGGAGGCCTCCGGCCCGCCGGTAACCACGGTCACCTGGGCCCGGGGGGCATAGTGGCGGTACTTCATGCCAGGGGCCCGGGGCTGCTCCCCCTCCCCCAGGGGACGGATGAGGGCCGGGTCCCGCTCCACCGGGCCGACCACCGCCTCCAGCTCCTCCACCGGCAGTCCGCCGGGGCGCAGCAGCCGGGGCGGCATCACTGTCAGATCCACAATGGTGGACTCCACCCCCACTTCGCAGGGGCCGCCGTCCACCACCGCCTCGATCCGGCCGTCCATATCCTCCAGCACGTCGGCGGCGGTGGTGCAGCTGGGCCGGCCGGAGCGGTTGGCGCTGGGCGCGGCGATGGGCACCCCCGCCTCCCGCAAGATAGCCAGGGTCACCGGGTGCTCCGGGCAGCGCACGCCCACCGTGGCAAGCCCCGCCGTGGTCACGTCGGGCACGATGTCCCGGCGCTTGAGGATCATGGTCAACGGACCGGGCCAGAACCGCCGGGCCAGAACATAGGCCAACGGCGGCACATCCACGCAGTAGCGGGCCAGCCAGGCGGGTCCCGCCACGTGGAGGATCAGGGGGTTATCCTGGGGACGGCCCTTGGCCTCAAAGATCCGCTCCACCGCTTGGGAGTCCAAAGCGTTGGCCCCCAGGCCGTAGACCGTCTCGGTAGGGATGGCCACCAGGCCACCGCCCCGGATCACCTCCGCCGCAGCCGTGATCTGCCTCTCGATCTCATTCTGGGGACGCTTGGTGTCCCGCAGATCCAATACTTTCGTTTCCATTGTCTTTTCGCCTCGCATCATTCGCCGGGTTCCCCTGGGGTCCCCGGGGCGGCGGAACGCTCCGCCTCCTCCGTCAGGCGCCCGGCGGCCTCTGCCGCGGTCAGGGCGTCAACTAATTCGTCCAGGTCCCCGTCCAGCACCCCATCCAGCTTGTAGAGGGTCAGCCCCACCCGGTGGTCGGTGACCCGGCCTTGCGGGAAGTTATAGGTACGGATGCGCTCGCTGCGGTCGCCGCTGCCCACCTGGGCCCGCCGCCGGGCGGCAGTGTCGGCGGCCTGGCAGGCCTGCTGACGCTCCAGCAGGCGGGCGCGCAGGACCTTCATGGCCTTTTCCTTATTCTTATACTGGCTGCGCTCATCCTGGCACTCCACCACCAGCCCGGTAGGCAGGTGGGTAATCCGGATGGCGCTTTCCGTCTTATTCACGTGCTGGCCCCCCGCACCGGATGCCCGGAAGGTGTCGATCTGCAGCTCGGCGGGGTCGATAGCGCACTCCAGCTCCTCTGCCTCCGGCAGCACCGCCACCGTGGCGGCGCTGGTATGGATCCGGCCGCCGGACTCCGTCTCCGGCACCCGCTGGACCCGGTGGACGCCGGACTCGTACTTGAGCCGGGACCAGGCGCCCGCCCCCTCGATGAGCAGGCTGCACTCCTTCACGCCGCCCAGCTCCGTTTCATGAAGGCTGACGGGCTCCACCTTCCAGCCCTGGGCCTGGGCGTACATGGTGTACATCCGCAGGAGCGACGCGGCAAACAGCGCCCCCTCCTCGCCGCCCACGCCAGAGCGCAGCTCCATCACCACGTTGCGGCCGTCCAGGGGATCCCGGGGCTGAAGCCTGCGCACCAGCTGCTCTTCCAGCTCCCTGGCCCGGGCTTCGGCGGCGGAGAGCTCCTCCCGGGCCAGCTCCTTCATCTCCGGATCGCCCAGCAGGGCCCGGGCCTCCTGCCGTGTCTCTTCCGTCCGGCGCCAGGCGTAATAGAGCTCCATCACCTCGGACAGCTCCTTATGTTCCCGGGTCAGGCGGCGCAGGGTCTCTGCGTCCCCATAGGCCCGGGGATCCTGGAGCTGGGCCTCCAGCGCCTCCATGCGCAGCTCCAGCTCCCGCAGCTTTTCCTCCATACCGCCCCTCCTTTCCCGGTTTGCTTCTTCTCCTTTTTACGTCTCCAGCCCCTCTAGGAACTCCCGCACCCGGCGGAGGAAATCCTCCTCCCAGAAGTGGCAGCCAACGGAGTCCATCCGCAGCGACACAGCGGCGATATGCCGCTCGGGCAGGTACCCGTCCATCTGGCGGAACACCTCGGTATAGCGGCTCTCCCCGCCCCGGGTAATCACCAGAGCAGTATGCTTCAGCTGCCGGCCGTACTGCTTCAAAAAGCCCCGCATGACGGAGCTGCACCGCCCCGCCCACACAGGGGTGCCCAGGATCACCAAGCGGTACGCCTCCAGCTTCTGGGCGGGCTCCACAGGCTCAAGAGGATGGGTATCCTTACGCATGGCGTCCAGCCCGGAGCGCAGAAAGCCCCGCCAGCCAGATCGATCCACCCCGTCCCGGAGCTCCAGCAGCTCCCCATCCAGGGCCTGGGCGATCTCCTCCATGGCCTGCTTGGTTTTCCCCGTTCTGGAAGAATAGATGCACAATACGTCTTTCATAGTCTCCTCCGTTTCCGTCCTGGATCCCCGCCGCGCCGGCGGCGCTTCGACTGTTCTCTTTAAATCAGGGTCTTTGCCAGCGCAGCCGCCACGGCAAAGGCCTCCCGGATATAGTAGTTGGCCGTCAGGGGCCAGTACCGCCCCGGCATATGGGCCGCCACAGGCACCATCCAGGGCGTCCCCCACAGCAGCGAGGCCCGGAACAGATGGTAATCTGAGGTGACGACGGCAATATTGCCTGTTAAGTTAATTCCCTTGTCAGCAAGCAGCTCCTGGGAGAAATGGACATTTTCCTCGGTGTTGTCCGCCTGCTCTTCCAAGATGATCCGCTCTTCCGAAATTCCGTGGTCCATAAGCCAGTCGGCCATGCAGCGGGCCTCGGAGATCTCCTCCCCAGGCCCCTGGGAGCCGCTGACCACGATGGGGATGTCCGGCTTATTGGAGAGGTAGGAAAGGGCTGCCTCCAGCCGGGTCTCCAGGCTCAGGGAGGGCCGGGTACCGTTGACCCCCGCACCCAGAATGACCAGGGCAGAGACCTCCCGGCTCTCGTCGGTGCGGCCGTATGTGATGACCCGGATCTCCAAAGCGGCGAACACGCACAGCCCCACGGCCACCAGCAGCGCCAGCACCCGCCGGATCAGGCGGGCGCCCCGGCCCTGCCGCCGGTCCAGCAGCCCCCAGACCAGCATCGCCGCAGCGCCCGCCAGGGCCAGCAGCCCGGTAAATCGCATGGGCGTATACACCAGGGTCAGCGCGACGCCCAGCACCGCCAGAATCAGGGCGGGCAGATAAAACCGCCGTCTCATTCCCCTGCCACCTGGCTCAGCTGCTCCCACTTTTCATAGAGGGCGTCCAGCTCCGCCTGGGCGGCGGCTCGCTGCTCCAGCAGTTCGTTTAGCTTTTGATAGTCGCAGGCGGCGGCCTCCACCTCTCCGTCCAGGGCAGCAATGGCCTCCTCGGCCTTGGCGATGTCCCGCTCGCAGATGGTCAGCTGCCGCCGGGCGGCCTGCTGGGCCCGGCCGGGGCGTGGCTTCTCCGTCACGGTCTTTTCCTTTACAGGCTTTGCCGTCTCTCTATTTCTGCTCTCCTCCTGGGCTTTGATCCGACGATACTCGGCAAAGCCGCAGGGATAGTCGTTGATAGTGCCATCCCCCAGTTCCCAGATGCGGGTGGCAAAGCGGTTGATAAAATACCGGTCGTGGCTGACGAACAGCAGCGCCCCGTCATAGGCCTCCACTGCCTCCTCGATCCACTCCCGGGAGGCGATGTCCAGGTGGTTGGTAGGCTCGTCCAGGATGAGGAAGTTGATCTCATCGTCCATGAGCATGCAAAGCCGCAGGCGGCTCTGCTCCCCGCCGGAGAGGACGGAGACGGGCTTGAGCACATCCTCGCCCCGGAAGTCGTAAGCCGCCAGGCGGTTCCGGGCAGACTGGGCGGAGAGGCCCCGCTTGGCAGCCATCATATTCTCCACCAGGCTCCAGTCCGGGTGTTCGAAGTGGATCTGCTGAGGCAGGTAGGCCGCCTTCACCTGGGGACCCAGGCGGATGCGGCCGGCGTCGGGGCTCAGCTCCTCCAGCAGGATCCGCAGCAGCGTGGTCTTGCCGGCGCCGTTGTCCCCGATAAGGGCGATGCGCTCGCCCCCCTCAATCTTCAGGCTGATGCCGTCAAAGAGCGTCCGGTCGCCGAAGCTCTTTTTGATCTCCCGCAGCGAGGCCACCTCGTCCCCGTGGAACTCGGCGGCGGTGAAGCGGGCATCCATCTTTCGGGCCTTCGTGGGCTTGGCGGTGGTGCGCATCCGCTCGATGCGTTTTTCCATGGAGATGGCCCGGCGGTAGGTCTTGTCCATACCCTGGAAGGCCCACATCCGCAGCTGCTCGGCGGACTTTTCCAGCTGGGCGATCTTGGCCTGCTCTTTTTCGTACTGCTTCATCCGCTCCTGATAGCGCCGCTCTTTGTCCACGGCGTAGAAGCTGTAATTTCCGCTGTAAAACTCGGCCTTGCCGCCCTCGATCTCGATGACCCGGGTCACCACCCGGTCCAGGAAGTACCGGTCGTGGGAGATGGCCACCACGGTGCCCCGGAAGCTCTGGATATAATTCTCCAGCCACTCGGTGGCGTGAAGGTCCAGGTGGTTGGTGGGCTCGTCCAGCAGCAGGATATCCGTATCCTCCAGAATGAGCCGCCCCAGGTTCACCCGGGTCTTTTCTCCGCCGGAGAGACTGTCGAACAGGGCCTGGCGCATCTCCGGGCCGATGGAAAGGCCGTTGGCTACCTTATTAACCGCCACGTCCGTATCATAGCCGCCGAAGACCTCGAACCGCTCGCTCAGCGCCCCGTAGCGCCGCAGCACCGCCGGGTCGCTCTCCCCGGCGGCCATGCGATCGGTGAGCTCCTCCATCTCCTGGATGAGGGGGCGCAGCCGGTCGAAGGCGCTGCGCAGCACCTGCTCCACCGTCCAGCCCGCCGGGAACACCGGGATCTGAGAGATCAGGCCCATCCGCCGCCCCTTGGGAACGGTCACCGTGCCCTCGTCATAGTCCAGCTCCCCGGTGAGGATGCGGAAGAGCGTGGTCTTGCCCGCGCCGTTGCGGCCCAGCAGGCCCACCCGCTCCCCCTGGTCGATCTGGAAGCTCAGCCCATCCAATATGTTGTTGCCGATTTCAAAGGACTTGACCAGCCCTTCTACCTGGATCTCAATCATCGCTCGTTGCGCTCAGCTGCCGCACCAGCCAGCCGAAGTCCATGGCGTGGGACGCCTTGACCAGCAGGGCCGTATCCGCCTCAAAATGCGCGCGGATGGCAGGCAGTGCCTCCTCTTTCGTGGAATAGTAATACACCGAGCCGCCGTTTTCCTCGGCGCCCCGGGCGATGGCCTCCGCCTTTTCCCCCACGGCATAGATCCCGTCGATGCCCAGCATGGCGGCCAAGGCCCCCATGTTGTAATGGGCCTGGGCGGTGAGCTGGCCCAGCTCCCCCATGTCGCCCAGCACCGCCAGCTTGGTGGTGCACTCCGTCTTGGCCAGCACCTCCAGCGCGGCGCTGACGGATTGGGGATTGGCGTTGTAGCAGTCGTCCAGAATGGCCCGGTCCCCCGGCAGGGTCAGCACCCGCATCCGGGATCCGGTGGGACAGTAGTCCGCCACGCCGGCGATGATCTCCTCCCGGCTCAGGCCCAGCCGCTCGCCAATGGCCACGGCCATGGACGCGGAGTAGACCATGTGCTCCCCGGGAGCGGGGATCTCCAGGGGATAGGAGTCGTTGGGGGTGATGACGGTGCAGTGGATGCCCCGGATCCCGTGGTCGGTCACCTCCGTGACCCGGACGGCGCAGTGGGGCTCGTGGCCGCAGCGCACCGTTTCAAAGGGCAGCTCCAGAGTGTTGAGCAGGGCGTCATCCCCGTTGAGAATCGCCAGTCCCCCCTCTTTCAGGTTCTCAAAGATCTCGCTTTTGGCCTGTAAGATCCCCTCCCGGCTGCCCAGGAACTCGATATGGGCGTCGCCGATGTTGGAAATCACGGCCACGTCCGGCCGGACCATGCCGCCCAGGTAGCGGATCTCCCCGAAGTGGTTCATACCCGTCTCGATGACGGCGGCCTGATGGCTCCGCTCCAGGCCCAGCAAGGTCAGGGGTGTGCCGATGTCGTTATTGAAATTCTCCGCCGTCTTCAGCACCCGGAACTTCCGGCTCAGCACGGCGGCGATCATCTCCTTGGTGGTGGTCTTGCCCACCGAGCCGGTGATTTGGATCACCGGCAGGTCGAAGCGGGCGCGGTAGGCCGCCGCCAGGTCCCCCAGGGCCAGGCAGGTATCCGCCACCTTGATGTAGAACTTATCCGGCCGCAGGTCCGCGGGCAGGCGCTGGCACAGCACACCAGCCGCCCCGCCCTCCAGCGCCCGGTCGATATAGTCATGGCCGTCAAAGCGCTCCCCCACCAGGGGGATGAACAAACAGCCCGGCGTGATGCGGCGGCTGTCCGTGGACACAGCAGCCACCGGCTCAGTCCGCTCCCGGGGGTTCCACCACACGCCGTGGACGGCGGTCTGGATCTCGGATATGGTCATTGGCTCCATGGCTCAGCTTCTCCTCTTCAGCTTCAAGGATTCCAGGGCGATGCGCTCACACAGCTCGTCATAGCCGATGCCGGCGGCCGCCGCCTCCTTGGGCACCAGGCTGGCCGGGGTCATGCCCGGCAGGGTATTGACCTCCAGGCACCAGGCCAGGCCGTCCTCGTCCAGCAAAAAGTCCGTCCGGGAATAGACCGACAGCCCCAGGGCCCGGTGGAGCTTGAGGGCCATCTCCCCCATGGCGCGCCAGGCCGCCTCGGAAATGGGGGCCGGGCACAGCTCCCGGGAGCCGCCGGGCTGATATTTGGCCTCGTAGTCAAAATAGGCGAAGCGGGCATCGGGAATGATCTCCACCGCCGGCAGGTAGGTATCCCCCAGCACCGCCACAGTGATCTCCCGGCCCTTGATCTTCTGCTCCACCACGGCCCGGTTGCCGTACTTGAGCAGGTCCCGCAATCCGGCCTCCAGACCGGGGCGGTCGTCGGGCAGGTACACGCCCAGAGAGCTGCCGCCGTTGACCACCTTCAGCGCGCAGGGCACCGGCAGCTCCAGCGCCAGGCGCTCCACGTCCTCCGGCCCGTATGTAATCTCCTGCCAGGGGGAGGTGCGGATACCAAAGGCGTCCATCATCCGCTTGCACACCGCCTTATCCATGGCCATGGCCGAGGACAGGTAGCCCGAGCCGGTATAGGGAATGCCCATCAGGTCCAGAGCCGCCTGGATCCGACCATCCTCCCCGCACTCGCCGTGAAGGCCCAGAAACACCAGGTCCGCCATGGCACAGGCCCGCAGCACGTCCTTTCCGATGACGCTGGGGCCCTGGTCCCGGCGGCTGCGGCGCACCGCCTCCAGATCCGGGGCCGCCGCGGCGATGTCGCTGCCGCCGCACAGCCCGTCTGGGGCGTTGAACAGGTCCTCCAGCTTGCCTTCATAGTGCTCCAGGCCCAAAAACAGGTCCACCAGCACCGCCCGGTGGCCCCGGCGGCGCAGGGCGCGGCAAATCTCCGCCCCGGACACCAGGGAAACCGCCCGCTCGGTGGACAATCCCCCCGCCAATACCACGATTTTCATGTGATCCACTGTCATGTGATCCTCTCTTTTCGTCACGCTTCCGCCGGCTTTCGGCGCAAGCAGAAAATGGAATTGCAATCGGAGCAATTTTACCACAGTCTTGTCGAAAATACAACTAAAAAAGGAAATCCCTTCCCACTTCGCTGCTGGTGTTCTCCCTGGACACAGGTTGCGCACGCACGGGGGACAGGCTCCGGCGGCGTGCCGCTACGCTCTCCGTGCAGCACGCCGGCACTTCAGTGTATGCATCCAGGGCAAAAAATAGCCCCGGCAGCGGCAAAGGGGGGAACGCCCGCAGGCGCTCCTCCCTTTCCGGTCCCCCGGCTTAGAGCAGCCAGTCTAGCCAGCCGGTCTGCTCCCCCTCCAGCAGCGTGTCCGCCGCGGAAAGCATCTGGGCCGCCTGGGCCCGGGTGATGGGCTCATCCAGGCCGTCGCTGCCGTAACTGCCCACGGCCATGACGCTCACCGACTCCAGGTTTCCCACCGCCTGGGCGGCCCAGGAGGGAACGGCCTCCCGATCGGCGTACCAGGTCTGCAGGTCCACGTCGCTCACGGAAAGCGCCCGGTCTAAGATTACCGCCGCCTCGCTGACGCTGATGGCATCCTCCCCCCGGAAGGCAATGCCCTCGGCGGTGGAGCTGCCGAAGATCAGCCCGTCAGAGAGGGCCGCAGAGGCATAGGACTTGGCCCAGGTGGGAATGGCCGCGTCGTCGCAGAAGCCCGTCATGCCCACCTCCGACACCTCCGTGCCGGTGACGGCCATGGTCATGGCCAGAAACTCACTGCGGCTGACGCTGCGCTCCGGCTCGAAGAAATACGTGCCCCCCAGGCAGGAGCCCACGGAGATCCCCTCCTCCGCCAGGCGCTGGGCCCCGGCGGCGCAGGCCTGGCCCTTCAGATCGGCATAGCGCACGCCGCTGGCGGGCTTTTCGATCTCCACCCGCACCTTGGCCGGGGCGGAAGTGCGGCCCTGGCTGTCGGTGACGGTATAAGTGAAGATGTCCGAGCCGGTCTTATCCGGGTCGGGGGTATAGACAAAGCCCGTCTCCGTCAGCTCCACCTGTCCCCGCTCCGGCTCCGTCTCCAGCTGGAAGCTCACCGCGTCCCCCACGGCCAGAAAGTCCGCCTGGTAGGGGATATTGCGGTAGGTGGCAATCTCCATGTCCCGGGCCACGGGGCCGCCGGTCAAATCCTCTGTACCGGCCGCCCCCAGGGTCAGCCCCAGGGCCGCGGCAGCAGTCAGGGCCAAAGTCAGCCAGCGGCGGAAAATTGGATTACGCACAGTAAACACCCTCCTGTTTTCCTTGGAATTACAGGGCTAGTGTGTTCCGGCGGCGGCGATTTATGCGGAAAGAGGCGAAAAAATGTCCCCGGAGGCCACGGCCTCCGGGGACGACGCGCGCATAAATATTACCAGCTGTGCAGCCCGGCCCAAGCACCCTTTTTGATGCCCGAGACGATGCCCATGGCGGCGAAGAGCGTCACCACCGAGGAGCCGCCATAGCTGAAAAAGGGCAGCGTCAGGCCGATGACGGGCATGACGAACAAACACATACCCACGTTAATCATCACCTGGAAGATCATCATGGCGGCCACGCCCACGCACACATAACTGCGGAAGGGGGTGCGGGCCCGCCGGGCCACCAGCAGGATGCGGATGATAATGGCGGCCAGCAGCCCCAAAATCGCCAGGCAGCCGATCAGGCCCAGCTCCTCCCCCGCCACAGCGAAGATGAAGTCAGTATGCCGGGCGGGCAGGGATCCCTCCGCCGCCTGGGTCTGGTTGCCGTTGAGATAGCCCTGGCCCCACAGCCCGCCGGAGCCGATGGTCAGCAGGCTCCGGGTCTGCTGCCAGCCCTCGTTCAGAGGGCGGTAGGAGTGGTCAAAGAGGACTTTAAAGCGGTTTTCCATATAGCTGGGCATCAGGCCCAGGAAGTGGGCCGCGGCGATGCCCGCCCCGCCGCCGACGAACAGCAGCGCAAACCAGCGCAGGGCGAAGCCGGCCATAAAGGCCATGCACACGAAGATGAACACGAACACCAGCGCGTTACCCATGTCCCCGCTGACCAGGAAGTAAAGCCCGCACAATCCCAGCATATGCCCCCCGGCAAAGACGGCGGAGCGGAACGAGCGCAGGTCCTGGCGCTCCTCTTTCAGCCAGGCCAGCTGCTTGGCCAGCAGCAGGACGAAGGTGATCTTTACGATTTCCGCCGGGCCCACGCTCACCGGAATACCGGGAAACTTGAGCCAGGCGGTGTTGCCCGTGTCGTCGGACACGCCGAAGGGGGTCAGCAGCAGCAGAATGATCCCGGCGTTGAACACCAGCATCCACTTCCAGCGCCGCAGCAGCAGCTCCGTATCCACCATAGACAGAACAATGTACACGATCACACCCAGCACCAAGGCCATGGCCTGAACGATCACGTGACGGTAGCCGCCCATATAGCGGGTGGCGCTGAACACCAAAAACAGCCCGTAGATGGTGGAGATACAGCAAAGGCCCAGCAGCACCAGATCCGCCTGCTGGAAAAAATCGGCCAGTACAGCCTTGAGTCGCTTGAGCATGGAATTCTCTCCTGTGGGGTCTTGTGGGGACGGAGGTCCCCGAATTTTCCTCGTCCTTCCCGCCGCTCCGGCGCAGGGCCGGGACAGCAGGGTTTCCCAGCTATTATACCACAGCCCCCCGGCGGTGTAAACGGCACAAATTTGTTTTTACAGTGGCAAAAAAGTGTGCTATACTAAGTCGAATGAACACCAAGGAAGGAGGCGGCAGGCCCATGGACGAACAGATCACCCATTCCCCGGCGGAGACCGAGGCGGCGGGCGAGGCCCTGGGACAACGGCTGGCCCCCGGGACAGTGCTGGCCTTCCGGGGGGAGCTGGGCATGGGCAAGACCGCCTTTACCCGGGGCCTGGCCCGGGGTCTGGGCTGCACCGGCCGGGTCACCAGCCCCACGTTCACCATTGTCAACGAATATCCCGGCCCGGTGCCCCTGTTCCACTTCGACCTCTACCGTCTGGGGGACGAGGAGGAGCTCTACGACATCGGCTGGGAGGATTATCTCACCCGGGGCGGCGTGTGCGCCGTGGAGTGGAGCGAGCGGGCGGAGACCGCCCTGCCCCCGGGGACGGTATACGTCACCATCCGCCGCTGTCCGGAGGACCCGGACTGGCGGCGCATCACCGTGGAGGGAGGGATCGGTACATGAAGATACTCTCGCTGGAAACTTCGGCCAAAGCCTGCTCCGCCGCGGTCACGGCGGACGGGATGATTCTGGCCTCTGCCTTTCAAAACGCGGGGCTGACCCACAGCCGCTCGTTGATGCCCATGGTGCAGGCCATGCTGGAAAACGTCTCGCTCACCCTTGCCGACATGGACGCGGTGGCCGTGGCCCGGGGCCCGGGCTCTTTCACCGGTATCCGCATCGGCGTGGCCGCGGCCAAGGGCCTGGCCTTCGCCGGGGACAAGCCGGTGATCGGCGTTTCCACCCTGGAGGCTATGGCCCAGCAGTGCGCCTGTCTGGGCGGGCGAATCGTCTGCGCCATGGACGCCCGCCGGGGCCAGATCTACAACGCCGTGTTCCGGGCAGAGGCCGGCACCCTCGCCCGGCTCTGTGA
>JAHHSB010000022.1 GCA_020025415.1 Oscillibacter sp.
ATCAGAAGCTGGGCTATCAGACCGCCTATGAGCTGGGCCCCCGGGAGATCGTCCGGATCACGGCGGAGGGCTGCGAATCCCTCTCCCCGCCGGGGGATCAGATGAAGATCTGCGCCTTTTTGTGGACCTATTACGGCTACCCCAACTCCAACTACCAGGGCGTGAATGTGGAGGTCATGCGCTACCGCAACGGAGAGATCATGGCCCGGGACGAAGTCGCCCGGGGCAAGCTGCCCAAGGTGGACTATGTGGCCGGCGTGCCTGACTCCGGCGTACCCCACGCCATCGGCTTTGCCAACCGCAGCGGCAAGCCCTTCGCCCGGCCGTTCGTAAAATATACCCCCACCTGGCCCCGGTCGTTCATGCCGGCGAATCAGGAAGTCCGCAACCAGGTGGCCAAGATGAAGCAGATTCCCGTCCCCGAGCTGATCGAGGGGAAGAAGCTCCTGTTTGTGGACGATTCCATCGTCCGGGGCACCCAATTGCGTGAGACGGTGGAATTCCTCTACGCAAGCGGCGCGGCGGAAGTACATATGCGCTCGGCCTGCCCCCCCATCATGTATGGATGCAAATATCTGAACTTCTCCCGCAGCAATTCGAATATGGACCTGCTGGCCCGCCGCACCGTGCAAGAGATCGAAGGCGACGAGGGCCAGCAGCACCTGGACGAGTATGCCGACGCCAACACCGAGCGGGGCCAGTGCCTGCTCAAGACCATCTGTCAGAAGATGGGCTTTGATTCCCTGGGTTATCAGTCTCTGGACGGGCTGCTGGAAGCCATCGGCCTGGATCAGGATCAAATCTGCACCTATTGCTGGACCGGAAAGGAATGAACCTTTCCGGCCTGGGGCCCCGCGCCCCGCGGGTCCGGCCCCAAGCCGGGCCCGTTCCGGCGGCACCGGCTGCCGGAACATTCTACGTTATGGATGGAGGTTGTCTATGAATCAGTCTCATTCCGGATTCTACGCCGCTGCCGGCGTGGATATCGAGGCCGGCTACCAGGGTGTCAAGCTCATGCGCCGGCACGTACAGCGCACACTGATCCCCGGGGTCGTCTCGGACATCGGCGGCTTCGGCGGCCTGTTCGCCCCAGACCTTGCCGGGATGGCCGAGCCCATCCTGGTCTCCGGCACCGACGGCGTGGGCACCAAGCTGCGCATCGCCCAGCTGCTGGACAAGCACGACACCGTGGGCATTGACTGCGTAGCCATGTGCGTCAACGACATCATCTGCACTGGAGCCAAGCCCCTGTTCTTTCTGGATTACATCGCCCTGGGCAAAAATGTGCCGGAAAAGGTGGCGGACATCGTCGCTGGCGTGGCGGAGGGCTGCGTCCAGGCCGGCTGCGCCCTCATCGGCGGAGAGACGGCCGAGCACCCCGGCACCATGGCTCCCGAGGACTATGACCTGGCGGGCTTTTCCGTGGGCATCGTGGACCGGAAAAAGATCATCGACCCCGGCACCATGCAGGTCGGGGATGTGATCCTGGCCCTGCCCTCTTCGGGCATCCACTCCAACGGCTACTCTCTGGTGCGCAAGGTGTTCGACGTGGAAAACCGGGACCTGGGCGTCTATTCCGACGAGCTGGGCACCACCTTTGGTGAGGCACTGCTCCAGCCCACCCGGATCTATGTCAAGCCCGTGCTGGCGTGCGCCGAGGCGGTGGAGATCCACGGCCTCAGCCACATCACCGGCGGCGGCTTCTATGAAAACATCCCCCGCTCTATCCCCGACGGGCTGTGCGCCAGGATTGACCGCAACCAGATCCGCGTCTCTCCGATCTTCCAGCTGCTCCAAAAGCTGGGGGACATTCCCGAGCGGGATATGTTCAACACCTACAATATGGGCGTGGGCATGGCGGTGATCGTCCCCGCCCAGCAGGCCGATGAAGCGGCCCGGACCCTGAAAAATGCCGGCTGCGAAGCATATCCCATTGGCGAAATTGTTGCCAACAGCGAGAAAATTGTGTTATGCTGAAAGAAGCTCGTATCGCCGTCCTGGTTTCCGGCGGCGGAACCAATCTGGAAGCCCTGCTCCAGGCCCAGGAGGCCGGGCAGATCCCCCACGGGAAAATCGTGCTGGTCCTGTCCAGCAATCCGGATGCCTACGCCCTTGAGCGGGCAGAAAACCACGGCATCCCCCGCTTCGCCATCCCCCGTAAGGGCAGTTCCCAGCCAGCCTTTGAGGCGGCGCTGGCTGCCCGGCTGGCCGCCTATCAGGTGGACTGCATCGTGCTGGCCGGCTTTTTGTCCATCCTGTCGGCGGACTTTGTCCGGATGTGGCCGGAGCGCATTATCAACGTCCACCCCTCCCTGATCCCCGCCTTCTGCGGCAAGGGGTATTACGGGCTGGCGGTGCACAAGGCGGCGCTGGAGCGGGGCGTAAAGCTCACCGGTGCCACCGTCCATCTGGTCAATGAGATCCCCGACGGCGGCCGCATCCTGCTGCAAAAAGCAGTGGCCGTGGAGCCCGGGGACACCCCGGAGACCCTGCAGCGCCGGGTGATGGAGCAGGCGGAGTGGATTCTCCTGCCCCAGGCCGTGGAGCTGGTGTGCAGACAAATTGTGCGTGAAGGAGCGTTGTCCCATGAATGAGCTGGAATTGAAATACGGCTGTAACCCCAATCAAAAACCCGCCCGCATTTTCATGCGGGACGGTGGTGATCTCCCCGTGCAGGTCCTCAACGGCCGCCCGGGCTACATCAACTTTTTGGACGCCTTGAATTCCTGGCAGCTGGTCAAAGAGCTGCGGGCCGCCACCGGAAAGCCTGCCGCCGCCTCGTTCAAGCACGTCTCCCCCGCCGGCGCCGCCATTGGCGAGCCGCTGAGTGAGGTGGATAAAAAGATCTATTTCGTGGAGCCGAATGCTCCCCTGAGCCCCATCGCCTGCGCCTATATCCGGGCCCGGGGCGCCGACCGGCTGTGTTCCTACGGGGACTGGGCCGCCCTCTCCGACGTATGCGACGCTGCCACGGCCTCCTATCTGAAAAACGAGGTCTCCGACGGCATCATCGCCCCCGGATATACCGATGAGGCCCTGGCCATTCTGAAAACCAAGAAGAAGGGCAACTACAACGTCATTGCCATCGATCCGGATTATGAGCCCGCTCCCCAGGAGTATAAGGATGTCTTCGGCGTCACCTTTGAGCAGGGGCACAACAGCTATCGGATCGACGAATCCCTGCTGTGCAATCTGGTCAGCCAGAACAAGGACCTGCCCCAGAGCGCCAAGCGGGATATGCTAGTGGCCCTTATCACCCTGAAATACACCCAGTCCAACTCCGTGTGCTATGTCAAAGACGGGCAGGCCATCGGCGTGGGCGCCGGCCAGCAAAGCCGCATCCACTGCACCCGCCTGGCCGGGCAGAAGGCGGACAACTGGTATCTGCGCCAGCACCCCAAGGTCCTGGCCCTGCAGTTTGTGGATGGCATCCGCCGTCCTGACCGGGACAATGCTATCGACATCTACCTCTCCGACGAGTATGAGGACATTCTAGCCGAAGGGGTGTGGCAGAACACTTTCCGGGTCAAGCCCCCTGTGCTCAGCCCGTCGGAAAAGAAGGCCTGGATCGCCACTCAGTCCGGCGTCACACTGGGCAGTGACGCGTTCTTCCCCTTCGGGGACAATGTGGAGCGGGCCCAGAAGTCCGGCGTCCGCTACATCGTGGAGCCCGGCGGCTCCATCCGGGACGATCATGTGATCGCCACAGCAGATCGCCACGGGATGGTCCTGGCCTTTACGGGGCTGCGGCTGTTCCACCACTAACTCGTCACTCGAGGGGGAGCCGGCTCCCCCTCGGCCTCCCCCACCACCAGTGACTCGGTCACTGGTGAACGCCGCCCCAGGCGGCTGGGACGGGGGATTTTCGCCACGTACACGCCGCGGCGAAAATGATTGAATTTTTCCTTCCGTTGCAAGCAAGAGGACAGGGGAAACATGTTTGGGAGGTTGCCATGAATCTTTTGGTTGTGGGCGGCGGCGGCCGAGAACACGCCATCATTCAAAAGCTGAAGGAGGATCCCCGGGTAGAGCGGGTCTATGCCCTGCCCGGCAACGGCGGCATTGCCGCTGACGCCGAGTGCGTGGCTATCGCCGCCACGGACCTAGATGGCATCGTGGACTTCGCTCGCAGTCACCGTGTGGATTTCGCGGTAGTGGCGCCGGACGATCCTCTGGCCATGGGCTGTGTGGATCGGCTTCACGCCATCGGCATCCCCTGCTTCGGCCCCAGCGCGGCTGCGGCTCGAATCGAAAGCAGCAAGGTCTTTTCCAAAAACCTGATGCACAAATACGGCATCCCTACTGCCGACTACCAGGTCTTTGACGATCCCGCCGCGGCCCTGGATTATCTGCGGGGGGCGGATTATCCCATCGTCATCAAGGCCGACGGTCTGGCCCTGGGCAAGGGGGTGCTGATTCCCGAAAGCTTTGCCCAGGCGGAGGCGGCGGTGAAGTCCATCATGGAAGAGCATATCTTCGGCGCCTCCGGCAGCCAGATCGTAGTAGAGAAATTCCTCACCGGGCCGGAGGTCAGTGTCCTGGCCTTTACCGACGGCACCGCCATCCGGCCCATGGTCTCCTCCATGGACCACAAGCGAGCCGGGGATGGAGACACCGGTCCCAACACCGGCGGCATGGGCACCGTGGCCCCCAACCCTTACTACACCCCCGCCGTGGCTCAGCAGTGCATGGAGACCATCTTCCTGCCCACCCTAGCGGCCATGCGGGCAGAGGGCTGCCCCTTCAAGGGCTGTTTGTACTTCGGCCTGATGCTCACGCCCCAGGGCCCCAAAGTCATTGAATACAACTGCCGCTTCGGCGACCCGGAGACCCAGGTGGTTCTCCCCCTGCTGAAAACCAGCCTGCTGACGGTGATGGAAGCGGTGGAAAATGAAACCCTGGACTCGCTGGAGCTCCAGTGGGTCGACCAGGTTGCGGCCTGCGTCATCCTGGCCTCCGGCGGCTATCCCACCGCCTATGAAAAGGGCAAGCCCATCACCCTGCCGGCTCAGTGGCCGGAGGGCGTTCGCTGCTACCACGCCGGGGACCAGCTGGAAAACGGTCGGCTGGTCACCTCCGGCGGGCGGGTGCTGGGCATCACCGCCACCGCACCCACCTTGGCCCAGGCGGTGGACAAAGCCTATGCCGCCGCCGGGCTGGTACAATTCGACAAGCAGTATATGCGCCATGATATCGGACAGCGGGCGTTGTCCGCCGGGAAGGAGTGAGCCGATGGTACAGCGTGTTTATGTGGAAAAGAAATCCCAGCTGCGGCAGGAGGCAGCCTCCCTCCTGCAGGAGCTGCAGGTTCTGCTGGGCGTCCGTGGTCTGACGGAACTGCGGGTGCTTAACCGCTATGATGCGGAGGGGCTGGACGCGGCCGCCTTCTCCCGGGCCGTGACCACGGTCTTCTCCGAGCCTCAGGTAGATGACGTCTATGAAACGCTGCCGGAGGGAGCCCAGGCAGCCTTCGCCGTGGAGTATCTCCCCGGCCAGTTCGACCAGCGGGCGGATTCTGCAGCCCAGTGCATCCAGCTGCTGACCCAGGGCGCCCGCCCCGAGGTCCGCACCGCCCGGGTCTATCTGCTCTTCGGCCAATGCAGCGACGAGGAGCTGGAGAAGATCAAAACCTATCTCATCAACCCCGTGGAAGCCCGGGAGGCTTCACTGGAGCTGCCCGCTTCCCTGGCCCTGGCGGTGGAATCTCCCGCTCCACCGGACGTGCTGGACGGTTTCCGCACCCTGGATGACGCCGGGCTTACCCAACTCATTGCCCGGCTGGGTCTTGCCATGGATCTGGGAGATCTGCAGTGCTGCCGGGCCTATTTCGAGGACGAGGGCCGGGACCCCACCATTACGGAGATCCGGATCCTGGATACCTACTGGTCTGATCACTGCCGCCACACCACCTTCTCCACCATTTTGGAGAATATCGATATCCGGGACCGCCGGGTCCAGGCTGCCTACACCCGCTACCTTCAGGTGCGGGAGGAGACCCAGGCTGGGAACAAGCCCATCACGCTGATGGACCTGGGCACCCGCGCGGCCAAGTATCTCAAGCAGGCCGGTCAGCTCGCCGACCTGGACGAGTCCGAGGAGATCAATGCCTGCACGGTGAAGATCCAGGTGGACGAGGACGGAGTGGAGAAGCCCTGGCTGTTCCTCTTTAAAAACGAGACCCACAACCATCCCACCGAGATTGAACCCTTCGGCGGTGCGGCCACCTGCATCGGCGGCGCCATCCGGGACCCCCTGGCGGGCCGGGGCTATGTCTATCAGGCCATGCGCGTCACCGGCGCGGGCGATCCCCGCAGCTCCATTGACCGCACCCTGCCCGGCAAGCTGCCCCAGCGCAAGATCGTCACGGAGGCCGCCCGGGGCTACAGCTCCTACGGCAACCAGATCGGCCTGGCCACAGGTCTGGTGGATGAAATGTATCACGAGGGCTACACCGCCAAGCACCTGGAACTGGGCGCTGTGGTGGGCGCCGTGCCCGCCGGCCAAGTCCGGCGGGAGGTCCCCCAGCCCGGCGATGTGGTCATCTTGGTGGGCGGCCGCACCGGACGGGACGGCTGCGGCGGCGCCACCGGCTCCAGCAAGTCCCATGATACCCAGTCTGTCTCCACCTGCTCGGCGGAAGTGCAGAAGGGCAACGCCCCGGAAGAGCGGAAGCTCCAGCGGCTGTTCCGCAATCCGGAGGCCTCGCTGCTCATCAAGCGCTGCAACGACTTCGGCGCAGGCGGTGTGTCCGTGGCCGTGGGCGAGCTGGCGGATTCCCTGGCCATCAACCTGGACGCCGTCCCCAAGAAGTATGAAGGGCTGGACGCCACAGAGCTGGCCATCTCGGAATCCCAGGAGCGCATGGCCGTGGTGGTGGAAGCCCAGGATGCCCAACGCTTCATCGACCTGGCAGGCAAAGAAAACCTGGAGGCCACCGTGGTGGCCCGGGTGACCGACACCGGCCGGCTGACCATGGACTGGAATGGCCAGCGGGTGGCGGACCTGAGCCGTGCCTTTTTAGACACCAACGGCGCCTCCCGCACTGCCTCCGCCGTGGTCGAACGGGGAATTTTTGAGCCCCTGATCCCCGCTGCGGACTTTCGGGAAGCCTTTTTGTACTACGCCGGAGACCTGAACGTCTGCTCCATGCAGGGGCTCTCCGAGCGCTTTGACTCCACCATCGGCAGCGGCACGCTGCTGATGCCCTTCGGGGGGAAATATCAAAAGACCCCGCCCCACGCCATGGCGGCCAAACTGCCGCTGCTCCACGGCGACACCACCACCTGCTCCCTGATGGCTTACGGCGGCGACCCCTACCTGCTGGAGGCCGATCCCTATGCCGGCGCCTATCAGGCTGTGGTGGACTCGGTGTGCCGGGTGATTGCCTCCGGCGGCACCCGCCGCAGCTGCTGGCTGTCGCTGCAGGAGTACTTCCCCAAGCTGGGCAATGATCCCCAGCGCTGGGGCAAGCCGGTAGCGGCGCTGCTGGGTGCCTTTGCCGCTCAGCTGGATTTGGGAGTGGCTGCCATCGGCGGCAAGGACTCCATGTCCGGTTCTTTCAATGATCTGGACGTGCCCTCCACCCTGATCTCCTTTGCCGCTTCCATCAGCCATACCCACACCATCATGTCCCCGGAATTCAAAAAGGCCGGGCACCAGGTGGTGCTGCTGGAGGCTGCCGTCAACCGGGACGGCATGCCCGACCCCACCAGCCTGAACAACGTGCTGGACACCCTGGAACGGGTGATCGCCGAGGGCTCGGTGGCCAGCGTCTCCTTTGTAGAAAACGGCGGCATTGCGGCCGCTGTGATGAAGCAGTGCCTGGGCAACGGCATGGGCTTTGCTTTTACCGGCCCCTTCTCCACGGTGCAGCTCTTTACCCGCCGCCCGGCGGCCTTTCTGCTGGAGCTGCAGCGGGATTATACCGGCCTGGGCATCCCCGTGGGTACCGTAACCAACGACGCAGTCATCACCTGCGGCCGCCAGCACATCACCCTGCGGGAGCTGATGGTGCCCTATGAGGGGGCGCTGGAATCTGTCTATCCCCAGAAGGCGCCCGCTCCCGCGGTCTGTCTGCCGGTGCTGCGCAGCAAGCTCACTTCCGAGGCAGCGCCCAAGCTGGGCGTAGCCCGCCCCCGGGTACTGATCCCCGTCTTCCCTGGAACCAACTGTGAATACGACAGCGCCCGGGCAGTGGAACGGGCCGGCCTGATCCCGGAGATCCTGGTGCTGGGCAACCGTTCCGCCCAGGATATCAGTGACTCGGTGGCCCGCTTTGTGCGCTCTGCCAAGGCGTCCCAGATCATCTTCCTGCCCGGCGGCTTCTCCGGCGGTGACGAGCCTGACGGCTCCGCCAAGTTCATTACCTCCTTCTTCCGCAATCCGGCTGTGAAGGAGGCCACCATGACGCTGCTGGATGAGCGCGATGGCCTGATGCTGGGCATCTGCAACGGTTTCCAGGCGCTGATTAAGCTGGGCCTGGTGCCCTACGGCAAGATTATCGACACCGATGCCGCCTGTCCCACCCTGACCTATAACACCATCGGCCGCCACCAGTCCCGAATCGTCCGGGTCCGGGTTGCCTCGGCCATGTCCCCCTGGCTGCGCAAGACCCATGTGGACGAGGCGTACAGCGTGCCCATCTCCCACGGTGAGGGACGCTTCCTCTGCCCGCCGGAACTTTTGCAGCAGCTCTCCGACGCTGGCCAGCTGGCCACCCAGTATGTGGATCTTTCCTGCCGGCCGTCCATGGATGTGGCCTACAATCCCAACGGCTCCGTCTGGGCTGTGGAGGGCATCACCTCCCCGGATGGGCGGGTCTTCGGCAAAATGGGTCACGCTGAGCGGATCGGCCCGGATCTGTACCAAAACGTCCCCGGCGATTACGACATGCATCTGTTTGAAGCGGCCCGGGAATACTTCGCCGTGTAACGGCTGGCGCTTCCCGCACCGTCCTTTATACATCAGTCCATCTATATTTGAAGAAATGAGGTTGAGGCAATGGCTTATTATTTTCAGGAACCCTCCCGTACGTTCAGCGAATATCTACTGGTTCCCGGTTACTCTTCGGAAGAGTGCATCCCCACCAACGTATCCCTGAAAACGCCGGTAGTCCGGTATAAGCGGGGTGAAGAGTGCCCCTTGACCATGAACGTGCCCATGGTCTCCGCAGTCATGCAGGCTGTCTCCGGCGATCAGATGGGCATTGCCCTGGCCCGGGAGGGCGGCATCGCCTTTATCTATGTCTCCCAGCCCGTGGAGGAGCAGGCCGCCATGGTCCGCAAAGTCAAGAGCTATAAGGCCGGCTTTGTCACCAGCGACTCCAATCTCCGCCCCGGGGATACCCTGGCGGATGTGCTGGCCCTGAAAGGGCGCACGGGCCACTCCACCATGGCCGTCACTGACGACGGCACCGGTACCGGCAAGCTGCTGGGCCTGGTGACCAGCCGGGACTATCGGGTCAGCCGGATGGATCCCGCCACTCCGGTGATGGCGTTCATGACCCCGGTGGATAAGCTGATCTATGCGCCTGAGGGCACCAGCCTGAAAGAAGCCAACGACATCATCTGGGATCGCAAGCTCAACAGCCTGCCCATCGTCAGCAAGGATGGCCGCTTGGTCTCCTTCGTCTTCCGCAAGGACTATGACACCCACAAGGGCAACCCCTTGGAGCTGCTGGACTCTCAAAAGCGCTATGTGGTGGGTGCGGGCATCAACACCCGAGACTATGAAGACCGGGTCCCCGCCCTGGTGGAAGCCGGCGTGGACGTACTGGTCATGGACTCCTCTGAGGGTTACTCCGCCTGGCAGAAGAAGACCCTGGACTGGATCCGCTCCCGCTACGGCGACAGCGTGAAGGTGGGCGCCGGCAACGTGGTGGACGGCGAGGGCTTCCGCTTCCTGGCAGATGCCGGAGCTGACTTTGTGAAGATTGGTATCGGCGGCGGCTCCATCTGCATCACGCGGGAGACCAAGGGCATCGGCCGCGGCCAGGCCACCGCGGTGATCGACGTGGCCAACGAACGAGACAAATATTTTGAAGAGACGGGCATCTACGTGCCCATCTGCGCCGACGGCGGCATCGTTCAGGATTATCACATTACCCTGGCGCTGGCCATGGGTGCAGACTTCTGCATGCTGGGCCGCTACTTCTCCCGCTTCGACGAGAGTCCCTCTGCCAAGGTACTCATCGGCGGCAGCTATATGAAAGAGTACTGGGGCGAGGGCAGCGCCCGTGCCCGGAACTGGCAGCGCTATGACCTGGGCGGCGCAGCCAAGCTCTCCTTCGAAGAGGGCGTGGACTCCTATGTCCCCTACGCCGGCTCCCTGGCTGACGGCATGGCCACCACCCTGGCCAAGATTCGCTCCACCATGTGCAATTGCGGCGCTCTGACCATTCCCGAGCTGCGGGAGAAGGGCAAGCTGACTCTGGTCTCCTCCGTCTCTATCGTAGAAGGCGGCGCCCACGACGTGCTGCTGAAAGACACCACCAACTCCGGCAACCGTACCTGACAACAAACACGAACGCAGGCAGCGCCCATGGGTGCTGCCTGCGTTTTTCTTTATGCTCCGCCAGGGAAGCTCCCCGTCTTCTTTTCTTTTTTCACTCTCCCCCTTTTATTACCGCCATAGCATACTTTCTCCGCCGCAATACAGGGCGGGCAGCCCCCCGGGTCTCTTTCCCCAAACTCGCGCCGGCAGCACCGGAAAACGCCTGAAAAAGCCGGGACAAGTCCCGTTCTTTCTTGCAAGAACAGAAAAAACGTGGTAAACTATATCAGTTCATGCCACGGGGCCCTATTTCCCGCTTTTCCCCGCGGCTTTGCGTCCATTCCGGCGGCTCTCCCGCCGCCGTGCCTATTTCATTGATCCCGGAGGTCAACTGCATGAGTGATCTGCATTCCGAAATCTCCCGCCGGCGGACCTTTGCCATCATCTCCCATCCCGATGCCGGCAAAACCACCCTGACGGAAAAATTCCTGCTCTACGGCGGGGCCATCGCCCAGGCCGGTGAGGTTAAGGGCAAACGGGCCCGTGCCGCCACCTCCGACTGGATGGAGATTGAAAAGCAAAGAGGCATCTCCGTCACCTCCTCGGTGCTGCAGTTCCAGCACAGCGGCTTCTGCATCAATATCTTGGACACCCCGGGCCACCAGGACTTTTCCGAGGATACCTATCGCACGCTGATGGCTGCCGACAGCGCAGTCATGGTCATCGACGGCGCCAAGGGCGTGGAACCCCAGACCCGGAAGCTGTTCAAGGTCTGCGCCCTGCGGCACATCCCCATTTTCACCTTCATCAACAAGATGGACCGGGAGACCCGGGATCCTCTGGAGCTGTGCGAGGAAGTGGAGCGGGAGCTGGGTATTGACACCTATCCCGTCAACTGGCCTATTGGCTGCGGCAAGGACTTCCAGGGCGTCTACGACCGGGAGCAGAAGCACATCCTCTTCTTCTCCGCCGAGGGCCGGGGCAAAAAGGCCGCCGTCATGGAAGTGGACCTGGAAGACAGCGTGGTGGATGAGACCATCGGCGAGAAGCGGGCGGCCGCTCTGCGGGAGGAAGTGGAGCTGCTGGGGGCCGGACGGGAGTTCGATTTGAAGGCCGTGCGTGACGGTACTCTCTCCCCGGTATTCTTCGGCTCGGCTCTGACCAACTTCGGCGTAGAATCCTTCCTGGAGGCGTTTTTGCGCATGACGACCTCCCCTCTGCCCCGGACGGCGGACATCGGAGAGGTGGACACCTTCTCCCCGGACTTCTCCGCCTTTGTTTTCAAAATTCAGGCCAACATGAACAAGGCCCACCGGGACCGGCTGGCCTTCATGCGGATCTGCTCGGGCAAATTTGACCGGGACAGCGAATACTATCACGTCCAGAGCGGCAAGAAGATGCGCCTGAGCCAGCCCCAGCAGATGATGGCCGCAGAGCGGGAGATCATCGACGAGGCCTACGCCGGGGACATCATCGGCGTGTTCGATCCGGGCATCTTCTCCATCGGTGACACCATCACCGTGCCGGGGAAGAAGTTCCGCTACTCCGGCATCCCCACCTTCGAGCCGGAGCATTTCATGCGGGTCAGCCCCATGGACACCATGAAGCGCAAGCAGTTCATCAAGGGTACGGAGCAGATCGCCCAGGAGGGCGCCATCCAGATCTTCAAGCTGCCGGGAGCCGGCATGGAGGAGGTCGTGGTGGGCGTGGTAGGCACGCTGCAGTTCGACGTGTTCGAGTACCGGATGAAAAATGAGTACGGCGTGAATCTGCGTATGAACGGCCTGCCCTATTCCCACCTGCGCCGGATCACCGCCTGCCCGTGCGATCCTAAAGAGCTGATCCTCTGCACCGGCGCAGCACTGCTGGAAGATTTCAAGGGCAATCATCTGATCGCCTTCGGCGGCGAGTGGTCTGTGGGCTTTTTGACCAAGCACAACCCCGGCCTGGAGCTGTCCGAATCCCTGTCGGTGTAAATTCCATTTTGAAATTACAGAGACTCCGGATCCTAAAAGGATCCGGAGTCTTGTTGTTTATCCTTTTTCCGCCGGCTCTTTGGCTTCTGCCGGTTTCTTGCCCCGCTGGCGGAGCTGGCAGATCCCCTGGGTCATGGTGCCCATGGGGCAAAAAGCGCACCAGGTCCGGGGCTTATAGAGCACCATGACGATCAGCCCCAGCAGCAGTGAGGTGAGCATCATGCTGTAAAATCCGAAGCTGAACTGGGCGGCCCAGTCCGGCACGGTCCCCGCCGAATAGGTCCAGCCCCAGGGTACCCGGAAGGTCCAGAACAGCAGGATAGCCTCCCGTAGAGAAGACGCTCCCGCAGCTACCAGGTAAGTTTGGTACAGCATATTGACAAACATGGCCAAGAAAAACGCCAAAAAGCTATATCGAAATGCCTTGGACGAAAGCCAGCGGGGCGCCTTGCGGCCACAGGAGCACTTCCCCTTTCCCCCCAGTCGGGCAAACAGCTGCCCCCGCCCGCACAGGTTGTTGCAAAAATATTTGTTCCCGCCGAAGGCCGCCAGGGTCAGGGGCAGCAGAAAATCGATCAACCCCAGCC
>JAHHSB010000023.1 GCA_020025415.1 Oscillibacter sp.
CTGGAGGATCCGCTCGTTGAGCATGGCCAGCACCCGGCGGGCGTCGCCGATAATGTGGTGGTCGGTGAGGACGTTCTTGTCGATCTCCGCCCGGTCGATGTCGATCTGCACGATCTTGGCGTCGGCGGCAAAGGTGCTGGGATCCAAGGCCACCCGGTCGGAGAAGCGGCAGCCCACAGCGATGAGCAGGTCGCAGCGGTCGCAGGCCACATTGGAGGCCTGGGAGCCGTGCATGCCGATCATGCCGGTGGTCAGGGGGTGGTCGCCGGGGAAGCCGCCGCCGCCCATGATCGTCACGGCCACGGGGGCGTCCATCTTCTCGGCAAATTCCCGAAACTCCTGATGGGCCCGGCCCCGGACCACGCCGCCGCCGCAGATCAGCAGCGGCCGCTCCGCCTGGCGGATCATCTCTGCCAGCTGGTCCACGTCGGTCTGGTCGGGCTCCGGCTTTTTCAGCTGATGGCAGTCATCCAGCTGCTGCATGGCGGCGCAGGAGCGGTTCTCCCGCCAGGGGATGAACGCATAGTCGATCTCCTGAGAGAGGTCTGTAACGTTTTTCAAAAAGTCGATGAGTACCGGACCCGGCCGGCCGCTGGCGGCCACGGCGAAGGCCTGACGCATCACGTCGGGAATGGTCTGGGGGTCCCGCACCAGGAAGGTGGCCTTGGTGATGGGCATGGCGATGCCGGTGATGTCTACCTCCTGAAAGGCGTCCTTGCCCAGCAGGTTCTCGCCCACGTTGCAGGTGATGAACACCACGGGAGAGGAGTCCAGATAGGCGGTGGCAATGCCGGTGGTCAGGTTGGTGGCGCCGGGGCCGGAGGTGGCGAAGCACACGCCCACCTTTCCGGTGGACCGGGCATAGCCGTCGGCGGCGTGGGAAGCGCCCTGCTCATGGGCGGTCAAAACATGGCGGATCCGATCCTGATAGCGGTAGAGCTCGTCATACAGGTTCAGGATGGTGCCGCCGGGATAGCCAAAAACGGTATCCACCTCCTGTTCCAGCAGACACTCCATAATGGCCTGGGTTGCGCGAATCTTCAACTTGCATTCCTCCTTATGTCAGCCGCCGCCCCGGAAGCCGCCGGGCCGGCGGAGAATGTATCAGATTTTTCCGGGGCCCTTCTGCAGGGCGATGCCGCCGGTGCGGACGACTTCCAAAATGCCATAGGGCCGCATCGTGTCCTCAAAGGTCTCGCTATGCTCGGGCGTGTCGGACAGCTCTGCGGTGATGGACGTGGGGGACAGGTCGGCGACCTTGTCGCCCACCAGGTTGCACACGATCATAATGTTGCCCCGGGTCTTGGCGCCGGCGCAGCCGAAGATCATATCCGCACCTTCTCGCGCCAGTCCCTCAGCCAAAATTTGAGTACCTGTCATTTCTATAGTTGCGCCTCCTTTGTGTCAGAATTGAGCGTTCTCATGCCTTCGAGGATGAGAAAAAGCCTGCGGTCCGGTGCGCCGGGCCACAGGCTTTGAGATTCGTTTTGCCGCTGATGCCGAAATTTTTCACCCCAAATTCGGCATCTTTCTTAGCTGATCTGCGCATGACCAAACGCACTATTCTGTTCTTGTACATGACCTACCAGAATCAGTACCAGACCCAGAATAATGCCCATAGCCAGAATGCAAATCGAAGCAGACAACATCATAAAAAACCTCCGTTGTGCGGCTGCGATCCCCTGGGGGCCCCGGCCGCTGAGCAAGGAAATTTGGATATTTGTATTATAAGATTGCATTTTTAAAAGCGCAATAGGCAATTGGGGGAAATTAGGATTTTGGCGTGTTTTACGAAAAAAATCGCCGTCTTTTCCCTGCGGACTGTCTGAATCCACAAAAAGCAGCCCCTCATTTCCGGCCGCTGCCGGAAAAAGGGGGAGCGCACCGCCGCCGGTCATAAAATTTTCAGAAGGAAGGGATTGACAAGGACGGTTAGTCATGGTAAACTTTGTACGAAATTGGTTAGCGAATACTAACCACCTAGCCGGGCAGCAGGCCCGGCAACCGGATTTGTGAGGAGGCGAGTGCATGATACCGGTAACCATGGCTGAGCCGGGGAAGAACGTGACCGTCCGGAAGATTACCGGGCGGGACGAACAGCGCCAGCGTCTGGCGGAACTGGGCATTGTGATGGACAGTGAAGTAACGGTGGTGGCGCAGATCGGGGGGAATCTGATCCTGCAGGTCAAAGACAGCCGGATCGCACTGGACCAGACAATGGCCAACCGGATTCTGATCGGATAAGGAGGAGCAGGAAATGAAAACACTCAAAGACGTGCGGGTGGGCGAAAATGCTACCGTGGCAAAGCTCCACGGCGAAGGCGCAACCAAGCGCCGGATTATGGACATGGGCATCACCAAGGGCGTGGAGATCCACGTGCGCAAGGTGGCGCCCCTGGGCGATCCCATGGAGCTGCAGGTGCGGGGCTATGAGCTGAGCATCCGCAAGGCGGACGCAGAAATGATCGAAGTACACTGATACAGACCGGCGGCAGAGGCCGCTGTTTTTAGGCAAAAGAGTTAGCCTACGCTAACAATTAAAAAGGTAAGGAGAGGAGATTTTCATGGGCACGAAAATTGCATTGGCCGGCAATCCCAATTGCGGCAAGACCACGCTGTTCAACAGCCTGACGGGTTCCAACCAATATGTGGGCAACTGGCCGGGCGTCACGGTAGAAAAAAAGGAGGGCCGGCTCAAGGGCCACAAGGACGTGGTGATTCAGGACCTGCCGGGCATCTATTCCCTGTCCCCCTACACCCTGGAGGAAGTGGTTTCCCGGAATTATCTGGTGGGTGAGAAGCCGGACGCCATCTTGAACATCGTGGACGGCACCAATATTGAGCGCAACCTCTATCTGACCACCCAGCTCATCGAGCTGGGGCTGCCCGTGGTGGTGGCGGTGAACATGATGGACCTGGTGCGCAAAAACGGCGACGTCATTGATCTATCCAAGCTGGGTCAGGCCCTGGGCTGCCAGGTGGTGGAGATGAGCGCCCTGAAAGGCGAGGGCGACAAGGCGGCGGCGGAGGCTGCCGTCCGGGCCGCCCAGACCAAGCGGGTGGGGGAACTGCCCCACGTGTTTACCGGCAGCGTGGAGCACGCCATCGCCCACATCGAAGAGTCCATCGCTGACCGGGTGGACCCGGGCTATCTGCGCTGGTATGCCATCAAGGTCTTTGAGCGGGATGAGAAGATCCTGGAGGAGCTGAAGCTGACGCCGGAACTGGCGGAGCATTTGGAGGAGCATATTGCCGAGTGTGAAGCGGAGATGGATGATGACGCCGAGAGCATCATTACCAACCAGCGCTATGCCTACATCCATGAGGCGGTGGGCAAGTCCGTGCGGAAAAAGGCCCGCCTGGGCACGCTGAGCCTCTCCGACAAGATTGACCGCGTGGTGACCAACCGGATCCTGGCCCTGCCCATCTTTGCCGTCGTGATGTTCTGCATCTACGCCATCGCCATGGGCGGCTGGCCCATCTCCATCGGTACCCGGGCCACCGACTGGGCCAACGAGGTTCTGTTCGGCAAGTGGGTGCCGGGTCTGTTTGACAGCATCCTGAGCGCTTTAAACGTGGCCGAGGGCGGCTGGCTCTATGGCCTGATCCAGGACGGCATCGTAGCCGGCGTGGGCGCGGTGCTGGGCTTCGTACCCCAGATGCTGGTGCTGTTTTTGCTGCTGGCCATTCTGGAGGACGTGGGCTACATGGCCCGGATCGCCTTCATCATGGACCGGATCTTCCGCCGCTTCGGCCTGTCGGGCAAGAGCTTTATCCCCATGCTGGTGGCCACCGGCTGCGGCGTGCCGGGCATCATGGCTTCCCGCACCATTGAGCAGGACCGGGACCGGAAAATGACCATCATGACCACCGGCTTTATCCCCTGCGGCGCCAAAATGCCCATCATCGGCCTGTTTGCCGGCGCCCTGTTCGGCAACTCCGCCTGGGTGGCCACCTCCGCCTATTTCATCGGTGTGGCCGCGGTGGTGATCTCCGGCATCATGCTTAAGAAATTCAAGGCCTTCGCCGGGGAGCCCGCTCCCTTCGTCATGGAGCTGCCCGCCTACCACGCCCCCGCTGCCGGCAACGTGCTGCGGGCCACCTGGGAGCGGGGCTGGAGCTTCATTAAGCGGGCCGGCACGGTGATTTTGATCAGTTCTATCGTGCTGTGGTTCCTCCAGGGCTACGGCTTCGTGGACGGCGTGTTCCAGGCCGTAGAGGATAACAACGACTCCCTGCTGGCTGCGATCGGCAACGCCATTGCCTGGATCTTCTATCCCCTGGGCTGGATGGGCGAGATGGCCTGGAAGGCTGCCGTGGCTACCTTTACCGGCCTGATCGCCAAAGAGGAAGTGGTCAACACCTTCGGCGTGACCTATCACTACGCCGGGAACATCGATCTGATGGAGGACAGCTCCCCCATCTGGGCGCTGGTGGCCGCCGACTTTACGGCCCTGAGCGCTTACAGCTTCATGATCTTTAACCTGCTGTGCGCCCCCTGCTTCGCGGCCATGGGCGCCATCAAGCGGGAAATGAACAATCCCAAGTGGACGCTGGGCGCCATCGGCTATATGTGCGGGTTTGCCTATGCCGCGGCCATGATGGTCTATCAGATCGGCGGTCTCATCACCGGCGAAGCGCCCTTCAGCGTCTTTACCGTCATTGCCCTGGCCCTGCTGGCGGCCATGGTGTACCTGCTGTTTCGCAAGGGCTATCAGGCCAAAGAGGAGCACGGGCACATCAACTCCACCTCTGAGGCGGCCATGAAGTGATTCTGTTTGGAGAGGAGTACAGCCATGCCCCCAATTGTCGGAAACCTGATTGTGATCGCCCTGCTGGCGGCGGTGGTGGCTCTGGCCATCCGCTCTTTATGGAAGGACCGCCGAAACGGCACCCACTGTACCGGAGACTGTTCCTGCTGCGGCGGTTGTCACGGCAGCGGCCATTCCCATGAGCCGGAACGCGGCGGGGACCGGTAAATCATCGCCTTTTTCGCTGGAGAAGGCAGAGGGGAGTATCCAATGGAACTGACAGCTGCCCATTTGCGCTACCTGCTGGCGATCTACACCCTGTCTCGGGATGGGGCGGCGGTGGCCTCCAGTGCGGTGGCCGCGGCCCTGGGGGTCCAAAGACCCTCGGTGGCACGGATGCTCAAAAACCTCAGCGAACAGGCGCTGGTGGAAAAGGAACCCTATGGGAAGATCCGCCTGACCCCGGCCGGGAAAATACTGGCCGGCCAGTATCAGCAGCGCCTGGAAACGCTGAGCAGCTGCTTCTGCCGCCCGGAATTCTCTATGAGCCGGGAGGAGGCCCTGCGGGCCGCCTGGGCGGTGATGACTGCCCTGCCGGAGCGCTACGGTCTGCCGTCCGCGCCAGAAGACGAACAAATGCCGAAATAAAACACAAAAGAATGACGCCAAACTTCCGCTTTTCGGACAGTTTGGCGTCATTCTTTATAAAAAAACAACTCTTTTGGAAAGATGCGCAAAGCTTGTTGCCTTTCTGGACGGAGATGCTATAATAGCTATGACATTAATATTGTGTTAATATTTTTGGCGCTGTCGCCGGCTGGATTTTTTGTTGATAAGGGGTAGCTGTTGTGAACATATTGATTGCAGGAGACGGAAAGGTGGGCGCAGCCCTGACCCGTCAGCTTTCCGCCGAGGGGCATGACCTGACGGTGATCGACTCCAATCCCCGGGTGTTGGAGAACAGCGTGGAGCGCTATGACGTCATGGCGGTCCACGGAAACTGCGCCGCGATGAATGTACTGCTGCAGGCGGGGGTGAAGGAGGCGGATCTGCTGATCGCCGCCACCAGCGCCGATGAGGTGAATCTGCTTTGCTGCATGACGGCCCACGGCCTGAATCCCAAGCTGCATACCATTGCCCGGATCCGGAATCCGGATTATACCGAGCAGATCTTCAAAATGCGCTCGGTTTTCGCCCTGTCTATGACGGTCAATCCGGAAAAGCAGGCCGCCATGGAGATCGAACGGCTGCTGAAATTTCCCGGCTTTTTGAAGCGAGACACCTTTGCCCGGGGCCGTGTGGAGATCGTGGAGCTGCGGGTGGACCGGAACAGCAAGCTGTGTGATGTGACGCTCAGCGAGATGGGCGGCATCGTCAAATGCCAGGTGCTGGTGTGCGCGGTGCTTCGCAGCGGCTGCGCCGTGGCGCCTGACGGTAATTTTAAGCTGCAGGAGGGGGATCGGATCTTCGTCACCGCTCCCACCAATACCCTGACCACTCTGCTGAAAAATCTGGGGATCATCACCCGCAAGGCCCGGCGGGTCATCCTGGCCGGCGGCGGCCGGGTGAGCTACTATCTGGCCCAGCGGCTGGAAAAGAGCGGCATCCCGGTCCAGCTCATTGAGCAGGACCGGGAGCGCTGCTTGCAGCTGGCGGACAAGCTGCCGGGGACCTGCGTGATCCACGGGGACGCCAGCAACCAGGAGCTGTTGGAAAAAGAGGGGCTGGCGGACTGCGACGCCCTAGTGACCATGACGGGCCTGGACGAGCTGAATATGATCATCTCCCTCTACGGCAGGAGCCAGGGGGTGCCCCAGGTCATCACCAAGATGAGCCGGACGGAGAACACCGGCCTGCTGGACATCCTGCCCCTGGGCAGCGTGATCTGCCCCAAGGAGCTGTGCAGCAATACCATCGTGCGCTATGTCCGGGCCATGCAGAACCAGACCGGGGCTGCCATCGCCGTCCACTCCATTGCCGACGGACAGGCGGAGGCCATTGAATTCCTGGTGGATGACACCACCCTTTACTGCGGCCGCCCCCTCAAGGAACTGCAGCTGCGGCGGAACGTGCTGATTGTGTGCATCAGCCACGGGGGCAAGACCGAGATCCCCAATGGTGAATCCTCCTTTGTCAAGGGGGATACCATCATCGTGGTCACCAGCGATGACGCGGTGCTCCATCAGCTCAACGACATCTTTGCCTGAGCAGGGGAGAGCCATGAACTTTAAGATGATGGGGCGTTTCATCGCCCAGATCCTGGGGATCGAAGCGTTCTTTATGCTTCCCGCTCTGGCCATCAGTCTCTATGACCGGGAAGTGCCGGCTATCTACGGCTTTGCGGCCAGCCTGCTGGTCATCGGGACCATCGCAGGCGGGCTGGGCTTTTTCTGCCGGAAGAGCAAGCGGGGGTTTTATGAACGGGAGGGCCTGGCCTGCGTGGGCATCGCCTGGATCGTCATGAGCCTGCTGGGCTGCCTGCCTTTTTACTTCTCCGGGGAGATCCCCTGCTATGTGGATGCTCTTTTTGAGATCGTCTCCGGCTTCACCACCACCGGCGCGTCCGTTTTGACGGATGTGGAGGCCATGTCCCGGGGACTGCTGTACTGGCGCAGCTTCAGCCACTGGCTGGGCGGCATGGGCGTGCTGGTGTTCCTGCTGGCCATTGCCCCCAGCGGCGGCCGCGGCGGCGGCTTTACGGTGCATCTGCTCCGGGCGGAGAGCCCCGGCCCCAATGTGGGGAAACTGGTGCCCCGGATGCGCCAGACGGCCATGATCCTGTATCTGCTTTATGTGGTGCTGACGGTGCTGAACATCTTCTTCCTGCTCATCGGCGGGATGCCCCTGTTCGACTCGCTGTGCACCGCCTTCGGCACCGCCGGTACCGGTGGCTTCGGCATCCGCAACGACAGCATCGCCGGCTATGGTCCCTACCTGCAGAATGTGTGTACGGTGTTCATGCTGCTGTTCGGCGTGAACTTCAGCTGCTATTACCTGCTGCTCATCCGCCAGTTCCGCAGCGTGTTCCGGGATGAGGAGCTGCGGCTGTACCTGGGCGTGGTGGCGGTGAGCGTGCTGGCCATCACCGTCAATATTCGGGGCTTTTACGACACCCTGGGCGAGACCGTGCGCCACGCCGCCTTTCAGGTGGCCAGTATCATGACGACCACGGGCTTCGTCACCACAGACTTTGACCTCTGGCCCGGTTTTTCCAAAACCATTCTGCTGTGTCTGATGATGATCGGCGCCTGCGCCGGCAGCACCGGCGGCGGCTTCAAGTGCGGGCGGCTGCTGCTGCTTTTGAAGGGGCTGCGCCGCAATATCCGCCGGGTGCTCTATCCCCAGCGGGTGGAGACGGTGCGGGTCAACGGCCGCACGGTGGAAGAGCGGGTCCTGGAAAATACCAACGCCTATCTGGCGGCCTATATGGTAATCCTGGTGCTGAGCATCGCGGTGGTGTCCCTGGACGGATTTTCTATTACCACCAACCTTTCGGCAGTATTGGCCTGCTTCAACAACATCGGCCCCGGCCTGGATCAGGTGGGCCCCACCTGCAACTACGCCTCTTACAGCGTACTGTCCAAGCTGGTGCTGATACTGGATATGCTGGCAGGCCGACTGGAGATCTTCCCCGTGCTGGTGCTGTGCTCCAAGAGTACCTGGAGACGGCGCTGAGAGGCCCGGCAAAATCAACAGCATCCAATAAAAAATCCGCCGGGAGGGCAAAAACTCCCGGCGGATTTTTATGCATTTGCGCTTACTCAGATATGCTTGCGGATGAGCTGCAGCCGAAGTTCCGGCCGGCATGATGCCCCCAGGTGTCACCCGCTGGGTAAAGTTCTTGGCCAAATCCTCTATGCAATTGTGCCGCTGCCCGGCTCCTTTTTCAAACGGACGGGGACGTCCCCAAGAAATCACGCAATCGTTTAAGAAAACGTAACACATTTTTGGAGGGGAGGAGTAAAATACTTTCGCGTGCTTTTTCGCGCCGCGGCCTGGTTTTCAAGGCTGGCAGCTGTGGGCGGAGTAAAACAAAACGGGAGAAGATGAGAGCTATGAATGAAGTGGAAAGCAAGGACAGTTCGGCGCTGAGCACCGAAAGCGAGGCCTATACGCCGGATATGCCTTCTCCGGCCCCCAAGGCCGGCGGCCGGAGAAAGAAAAAGTGGAAGCGATGGGTGGCGCTGATCCTGGCGGTGGCCATCGTGGCGGTGGCAGCGCTCAGGGGCTGCGGCCAGAAGGTGGACACCAATCAGGTGAGCTATACCCAGGAGCAGACGGCATATCGGAGCATTTCCCAATCCATCAGTGTCAGCGGCACCGCCCAGCCGGCCGACTCCTACACGGTGACCAGCCTGGTCTCCGGCGAGGTGCTCGGCGACGCCTTTGAAGAAGGGGACCTGGTGGAAAAGGACGCCCTGCTCTATACCATCGACCCGGCGGATGCCTCCACCTCCGCCAACTCCGCCCGGCTGGCCTATGAGCAGGCGGTGCGGGCCAAGTTTCCCACCGCCACCCAGGGCGGCGTGATCAGCGAGGTCTATGTGAAAAACGGGGACAACGTCAACGCCGGTACCGCCCTGTGCGAGATCGTAGGCAGCAACGACCTGACCATTGACTTCCGGTTTTATGAGACCAACGCGGCGGAGTTCTATGTGGGGCAGACGGCCAAGCTGTACATCTCCGACTTTGCCGGGACCCTGACCGGTACGGTGGCGTCCATTTCCGATACATATTCCGCCGCAGGCTCCGGCAAGATGCTGCGCACCGTGCGGGTCACGGCGCCCAACCCCGGTCTGGTTACCGACTCATCCACCGCCCAGGCGGTGATCGGCGGCTATTCTAACTATGGATATGCGGCCATCAACCTGGCCGACTCCAGCACGGTGTATGCCTCCGGCACCGGCACGGTGCAGAACTTCATCAAGCTCTCCGGCGACCAGGTGGAGCAGGGGGAACGGCTTTGCACCATCAGCTCCGCCTCCATTGACGACCAGCTTACCAGCGCCCAGCTGAACCTGACTTCCTCTCAGGACCGGCTGGACAACTACACCATCAAAGCCCCCATCTCCGGCACGGTGGTTACCAAGTCCATCAAGACCGGCGACAAGCTGGATATGGTCGGCGAGACCATGGCCATCATCTACGATCTGAGCTACATGAAGCTGGAGCTGCAGGTGGATGAGCTGGATATCAGCCGGATCCAGGAGGGGCAGGAGGTCACCGTCACCTGTGATGCCGTGGGTTCCACCCCCACCGGCTATGTGGATAAGGTGAGCATTGTGGGGACCACTACCGGCGGCGTGACCACCTACCCGGTCACCGTGGTCATCGAGGAGTACGGCGATCTGCTGCCCGGCATGAACGTGGACGCGGAGATCATCCTCAGCCAGGAGGAAAACGCCCTGTCGATCCCTGCCCAGGCGGTGGAGCGGGGGAACAAGGTGCTCATTACCGCCGATTCTCCCAGTGCTGTCAACGCCCTGGACGCCGCGGCGCCGCCGGGCTATGTCTATGTGCCTGTGGAGCTGGGCATCAGCGACGATGACTACATCGCTGTGACCTTCGGCTTGCAGGAGGGGGACACCGTGGCCTATCTCCAGGAGGATCACTCCACCAATTTGATGGACATGATGTACGGCGGCAGTATGACCGTGACGGATGAGCGGATGCCTGCCGGTGAGATGGGCGGTGCGCCTGCCGGGGCAGCCGGAGGAGGTCCCCGGGGATGAACGCGCTGATTGAATTCCGGCAGGTCTGCAAGGTCTATCACATGGGTGACACGGACGTCTGGGCCGCCAACCATATCTCCATGCAGATCTACCAGGGGGAATTTGTGGCCATCGTGGGCCAGTCGGGCTCCGGCAAGTCCACCTGTATGAACATCATCGGCTGCCTGGATGTACCCACCTCCGGCACCTATCTGCTGGACGGCCGGGACGTGGGCCAGATGAACAAGAACGAACTGGCGGAGATCCGCAACGAGAAGCTGGGCTTTATCTTCCAGCAGTATAACCTGCTGCCCAAGCTGACGCTGCTGGAGAATGTAGAGGTCCCGCTGATGTATGCTGGCGTCCCCCGGGGGGAGCGGCGGGAGCGGGCCCGCATCGCCCTGGAGATGGTGGGCCTGGGCGACAAGCTGCGTCACAAGCCCAGCCAGCTCTCCGGCGGTCAGCAGCAGCGGGTGTCCATTGCCCGGGCCCTGGTGGGGGAGCCGGCGGTCATCCTGGCTGACGAGCCCACCGGCGCCCTGGATTCCCGCACCGGGCGGGAGGTGCTGGGTCTGCTGAAAAAGCTCCACGAGGCGGGCAACACCGTAGTGCTCATCACCCACGACAATTTCATCGCCGTCCAGGCCCAACGGATCATCCGGCTGGAGGACGGGCGGGTGATCTACGACGGACCTGCCGACCGGCCGGAAGCTGTGGTTACGCCCCAGCTGGCGGGAGAGGGGGGGGCGGCAGTATGAATCTGATGGAATCCCTCGCCCTGGCGCTGAAAAACATCTGCGCCAGCAAGATGCGGACCTTTTTGACCATGCTGGGCATTATCATCGGCGTTTCGGCGGTGATCGTGATTGTGGGCCTGGGCAACGGTATGCAGAAATATATGGAAGACAGCTTTGCCGAGATGGGCACCAACACCCTGACGGTGATGATTACCGGCCGGGGCTCCTCCCGTGCCGTGTCGGAAGATGACATGTACCGGATCGTGGAGGAAAATCCGGAATATTTTGACCAGATCTCTCCCACCGTCACCATGACGGGCGCGGTGAAGATCGGCACGGAGAGTGTCTCCTCCTCCGCAGTCACCGGCGTCAGTGAGGATTACTTCTCGATCAAGGGATATGAGATCGCCCAGGGGCGGGGCCTGCAGTATGTGGATATCTCCACCCGGAAAAAGGCCTGCGTGGTGGGCGAGTATTTGAACCGCACCTATTTTGACGGGGACGCTGTGGGGCAGAGCTTGAAGATCGGTTCGAACAAATTCGCCATTGTGGGCGTCATGGCCCAGGAGAACGAGGAGATGGAGGAGGGAGGCACGGACGACTGCGTCTACCTGCCCTATTCCACCGCTGCCCGGCTGAGCAGTACCGGAACCATCGGCAGCTACACCGTGACCACCGTGTCGGAAAATGCGTCCTCCCAGGCCAAGGCGCTGCTGGAAAACGAGCTTTATGACATTTTCCGGGACGATTCGGCTTACGGCGTCATCAGCATGATGGAGATCCTGGATCTGATGAACAGCATGATCGATGTGATGATTACCATCCTGGCGGCCATTGCGGCCATCTCCCTGGTGGTGGGCGGCATCGGCATTATGAATATCATGCTGGTCTCCGTCTCCGAGCGCACCCGCGAGATCGGCATCCGCAAGGCCCTGGGCGCCAAGGAGCGCTATATCATGCAGCAGTTCGTCATTGAAGCGGCCACCACCTCGCTGCTGGGCGGCTTGCTGGGCATCGGCTTCGGCTATCTGTTCTCGTCGGCGGCCACGGTGCTTATCACCCAGCTCACCGGCGAGGCCATGTCCGTCATTCCTACGGCCCAGGCCATCACCCTGGCTGTGGGCGTGTCCGCCGGCATCGGCATCCTCTTTGGATATCTGCCGGCCAAGAAGGCGGCGCGGCTCAATCCCATCGACGCGCTACGTTACGATTGAGAAACAATCATCTTGTGATCCGAAAAAGCAGGCCCGCCGTTAAGCGGGCCTGCTTTTTGCATATAAATATGTGGGGCTATGAAAAAACGAGGAAAAATCCCGACAAAAAGTAAAACGATTGAATGTTACAACCGTGTTACAAATAAACGGAATATCTTGCAATTCAAAAAACGCTGGGGTATGATACAGCATGACAGGAGACGGCGGACGTTCATACCCCCGGCATAGATACAGGTACGGCATGCCACAGTATGTGTGCCGTGACAACGAATGGCCTCCCCCTCCTGTTAGGAACTGCCGGACAATCCGGTAAATCTATAAAGGAGGAAATATCCATGAAAAAGTTCCTTTCTCTGGCTCTGGCCCTGGTGATGACCTTCTCTCTGGTCACCGTCAGCGCTGGCGCCAAGGAGTACACGGAC
>JAHHSB010000024.1 GCA_020025415.1 Oscillibacter sp.
CGGCTCCTTTGGCGGCGGCGCGGGCCGTGGCGGACGGCGGTAACGGCTTCCCCATGGGAAAAACAAGGGCGCGGCTCCGCAGGGAGCCGCGCCCTTCTGCACTTCGGCGGGGCGGAACACACGAAAACGGCGGCCATCCCAAACCGGGATGGCCGCCGCTGCTTTTAAAACAGCTTGTTTACCACGAATACCGCGAAATCCAGGCCCATCACCCCGGCGCACACGCCGAAGACAATGCGTAGCGTCCGGGGGCTCAGGGCGCCCAAAAGCCGCTCAAAAAGGGGCTGGAGCAGGTAGAGGAACACCATGCCGCCCAGCCCGAAGCGGACGGAGGGGGACAGGGCGATGCGCCCCTGGAAGTTGATGGCGTAGTCCACATAGGTCTGCCAGGGCCAATCGCCCATAATTGCCTCGCACAGGTAGGAGGCGGCCAGCTCGATGGCAGTGGCCACCAGGGCACAGCCCAGGAAGATGACCGGCAGGCGCAGCAGCTTTGTCCGCAGGTCCTTGTCCCGGATCAGGGGATACAGCAGGAACAAAAAGGCCAGGGCGCCGAAGCCGTACACCGGGCAGTAGGGGCCGAAGAGGATGCCCCGGTTGGAAAAGCCCCAGCGGTAGACCACCACCTCCAAAAACACCTCATACAACCAGCCAATCACGGAATAGAGGAAAAAATAGAGGAAATAGCGCGCCACAGGATTCTGGCGAGAACGGGGGAGGGGAGACATGGAAGATCTTCCTTTCTCTCTGTAAATCGAGGCCGGGGGGCGGTCCCCCGGCGGGGATTCAGTCTTTCGTCAGTGCCTCCATCTCATCGAGAAGCTGGTCAAATAGGGCGAGGGCGCTTTCCACCGGCTCCGGCGTGGTCATATCCACGCCCGCGCCCCGGAGCAGCTCGATGGGGTCCTGGCTGCAGCCGCCGGAGAGGAAGCGGAGATAGTCCTCCACCGCCGGTTTTCCCTCTCGCAGGATCCGGCGGGACAGGGCGATGGCTGCGGCGTATCCCGTGGCGTACTGGAAGACGTAATAGTTGTAGTAGAAATGGGGAATCCGGGCCCACTCCAGCTGGATCTGGGGGTCCAGCACCATCTCTGGGCCGAAGTAGCGCTCATTGAGGGCCTGGTACTCCCGGCACAGGGTGTCGGCGGTAAGGGCCGTGCCTCCGGCGTAGAGTTGGGCTATGCGCAGCTCGAACTCGGCGAACATGGTCTGACGGTAAAGGGTGCCCTTGAACTGCTCTAAGAAATGGTTGATGAGATAGGCCCGCTCCTTCCGGTCCGTGGTTTTGCCCAGCAGGTACTCCATCAGCAGCGCCTCGTTGCAGGTGGAGGCTACCTCCGCCACAAAGATCACATAGTCGGCGTAGACCGTGGGCTGGGTCCGGTTGGAGAGGTAGGAGTGGATGGCGTGGCCCATCTCGTGGGCCAGGGTGAACTGGCTGTCCAGAGTGCCGTTGTAGTTGAGCAGCACATAGGGGTGGACCCGGGCACCGGCGGAATAGGCGCCAGAGCGCTTGCCGGGATTCTCATACACGTCGATCCAGCGGTTTTCAAAGCCCTGACGGAGAATGGACTGATATTCCTCCCCCAGGGGCGCCAGGGCGGAGAGCACCGTCTCCTTGGCCTCGTCGAAGGGGATCTGGCGGCGCACCCCCTCCACCAGCGGGGCGTACACGTCGTACATATGCAGCTCATCAAGGCCCAGCAGCCGCTTGCGCAGGGCCACATAGCGGTGGAAGGAGTCCAGGTGGCTGTTCACCGTGTCGATGAGCTGGTGATACACCGACGACGGGACGCAGTTGGCGTCCAGCGAGGCCTCCATGGCGTCCGGATAGTGCCGGGCAGAGGCGAAGAACTGGAGCTGTTTGACCTGGGCGGCCAGGGTGGCGGCCAGGGTGTTGCGGAACTGGCCCAGGGGAGCGTAGAGGTTGGTAAAGGCGGAGCGGCGCAGACTGCGGTCCGTGCTTTCCATATAACGGCTGTATGTCCCCTGGGTCAGGGGGTGGGCCTGGCCCTGAGCGTCTACCGCGTCGGCGAAGGTCACATCCGCGTCGGAGAACATGGAGAATACCGTATCCGGGCTCTGGCTCAGCTCCCGGGCCCCGGCCAGCAGCTTTTCCTCTGCCGGGGAGAGGATATGGGCCCGCCGGCGGCGCAGCCGGTCCAGATAGGTGCGGTAAAGCTCCAGCCCCGGCTCCCGGCGGTAGAATTCTGCCAGCGTCTCATCAGAGATGGCCAGAAGCTCCGGCGTTTCAAAGCTGCACGCCGCAGCGCACTCCACCCACACGGAGCTGATCCGATCCGACATGGCCTGATAGGCCGCCACCCGGGTGTCCTCGTCGCTGCGGCGCTGGGCATAGTTGCCCAGATCGTCCAGCAGCACGGAAAGCTCGTCGGAGAGCTTCAAATATTCCAGCAGTTTCTCCGGGCTGTCGGCCAGATGGCCGGCGTAGTCCGGCAGACGCGCCATCTTCTCCCGCAGCAGCGCCAGGTCTGCCTCCCAGGCCTGGTCGTTGGGGTAGAGATCCTCAATGGCCCAAAGTTCCTCCCGGGAGCGGGCGGAACGTTCTAAAATCTGTTCTTCCATGGCAATACCTCCTTGTTTCACGGCGCGTACCGCGCCGGGGTTAGTTTGCCCCGAATCAGGCGGGGCCAGCGGGTTTCAGGGACAAAGAAGGGGAGCGGCCTGCTGTTTGTTCAGCGGGCCGCTCCGCCGTCCCACCAAAGTGTCAGTTCTGGTAGCGGTTGACGATCCGATCCGTCCAGCTGCCGTCACGCAAAGAGACGTAGCGGACGAACAGGGAGATCCTGTTGTCTGGATTCAGCGCCGCCCACAGCGCTTGGGAAAGGGTGTCGGCGTCCGGAGCGGTAAGGGCCACGGTCACCGGCTCGCCGGTGAAAGAGGGCAGGGGGTTCCCGTCGCCCTGATAGGTGTGGATAAAATGGCCCTGCCCGGCCAGGGGAGCATCATAGGTAAAGAAATGGCGGCAGCAGCAGCCCGGGTCGCCGCCGGCAGATTTGAGGATGGAGAGCTTATAGCTGCCGTCGGAGCTGAGCAGGCCGGAGATCCGGGGGGTATAGTTGGGCGCGTCCGGCTCAAAGCAGCGGGTCTGCAGGGCCTGGTCAAAGGGCAGGCCCCGCTGGAGAAAGTCCACAATGGTGTCGGTCTGGTCGCCGTTGGTTACCACCAGCTCCTGACCGAAGCGGCGCACCGGGTGGTAGATGATCAGGCTGGGATCGGTCATCCGGGACGGGTCGTGGGCCTGGGTACGGATACCGTCCTCCGTGGGGAGGAAGATGCGGTTGCGGGAGTTTTCGCTGCGGCCCATGATGAAATAGGCCGCCACGGCATACTGATTGTCGGCGCTGCGGCCCAGGACGATGCCCCGGCCGGGGTAGGCGTTGGCGCGCAGCAGGGATTCCAGATTTTCAAGACGCATGGTGATACTCTCTCCTTTATTCAGCGTTTTCCGGATGGCGCAGCAGTTCCCTGCGGGCTTTCCAGTCCGGCAGGATCTCTGCCAGGCGGGCGTAGAAGGCGGGACCGTGGTTTTTCACCGCGATGTGGACCAGCTCGTGCACCACCACCAGGTCCACCGCCTGGTCTGGATAGTCGGCCAGGAAGCAGGAAAAGCACAGGGCATTTTTGGCACTGCAGCTGCCGTAGCGGGTCCGGGCCCGGGTGATCCGCACCCCCGTGGGCACCAGGCCGGTCTTTTGGGCATAGAACTCTACCCGGGGCAGAATCCGGGCGCGGGTCCGCTCCGTCAAAAGGCGGATCTCATCTTCCCCGGCGTCGGGGTGGGTAAAGGGCCGGCGCCGGCGCTGGGCCTCCAGCTGGGCGTTGCTCCAGTCCTGGTGGGAGCGGACGAAGGCGTCGATCTGCTGCCGGGGCAGCCACAGCGGCGCCCGCACGAGCAGTTCGCCGGCGGAGGTGATCTCCAGCGCCAGCGTCCGCCGGCGGGAGCGAAGAATACGAAGTGTACTCATAGCTATAAAATACCACACTTGCACCGCCTTGACAAGCGGCATTCCCCCGGGGAACCGGCCCGCCCGCCACCGCATACGATGGGATGCGTCCGGCGGGTGAAGATTCGGCCTCGACGCAATCATTCATGAAACGAGGGAGCTACATTGCTTATTACCAAGGGCGTTGAGCCCAATACACAGGGGAAGTATTGCCCCTTGCCGGGGAGCTGTCCCGGCGGCTGCGCCCAGGAAGGCGCCCAGAATCTGGAAATCAGCCAGGCCGTAGTCCTGACGCCCTCCGTTGAAGTGGGGCCGGTGACCACCAGCTGCCTGGGCAGCCCCACCGTGTGCTGCCAGGGCGATGGCAGCGGTTCTTCCTGCACCGTGACGCTGACCCAGCGGGTGAGCGTTTCCATTCCTGTGAAGTACGGCGTGAGTACGTCCCAGGGCCAGCCCAGCATCGCCTGCGGCGGCCCCAACTGCGGCTGCTGAATGCCCCGTGCCCTCCGCCTTCGGGCGGGGGGCATTTGAAAAAGGGAAACTGCGTCTTGCAAGTTTTGGGCGATGTTTGTATACTAAATGAGATCAAAAGAACAGACGCCTCCGCGTTTTGAAAAACAGGAAAGGAAGATCATCATGAGCGCCTATACCGAGATGAACCAAGAAGCCCTCCAAAGCGAATATGCCCGGGTCAGTCGGGAGTATGCAGAGCTCAAGGCCCGGGGCCTGAAGCTGAACATGGCCCGGGGCAAGCCCAGCAAGCAGCAGCTGGACCTGGTGAGCGATATGTTTGACCTGATGCAAAAGCCCGAGGATTATGTCTCCGACGGCATCGACGTGCGCAACTACGGCGAGCTGGCGGGCCTGCCCGCCGCCCGGCGGATGTTTGCGGACATCTTGGGCTGTCGGCCCGAGCAGGTGTTCGTGGGCGGCAACGCCAGCTTGCAGCTGATGTACGATACCATTTCCAAGGCCTATACCCACGGTTTGCTTCGCTCTCCCCGCCCCTGGTGCCGGGAAGAGAAGGTGAAGTGGCTCTGCCCCGCTCCCGGCTATGACCGCCACTTCAAGGTGACCGAGTCCTTCGGCTTTGAGCTCATCACCATTGCCATGACTCCCGACGGCCCGGATATGGATGCGGTGGAGGCCGCGGTGGCCGATCCGGCGGTGAAGGGGATCTGGTGCGTGCCCAAGTACTCCAACCCTGACGGCATTATCTATTCCCAGGAGACCATCCGCCGTTTGGCGGCGCTCAAGCCCGCCGCTCCGGATTTCACCATCATGTGGGATAACGCCTACTGTATCCACGAGTTCGAGGGGGAGTATGTGGAATTCCCGGATATGCTGGCCGTGTGCGCCCAGGCGGGGAACCCCGACATGGTCTTTGAGTTCGCCTCTACCTCCAAGGTGACGCTGCCCGGCGCAGGTGTTTCCTGCTTCGCCTGCTCGGAAGAAAACCTTGCCTACATGGAAAAACTGCTGGGCGTGCAGATCATCAGCTTTGACAAGGTCAACCAGCAGCGCCACGTCCTCTATTTGAAGGATAAGGCCCACACCCTGGAGCTGATGAAAAAGCACGCGGCCATCCTGGGGCCCAAGTTCCGCTGCGTGGTGGACGCGCTGGACCGGGAAATCGCACCGCTGGGCATCGCCAACTGGAGCCGGCCCAAGGGCGGCTACTTCATCTCCCTCAACGCCATGACCGGCACCGCCAAGCGGGCGCTGGAGCTGTGCAAGGAGGCGGGCGTGACCATGACCGGCGACGGCGCTACCTTCCCCTACGGCAAGGACCCCGCTGACTCCAACATCCGCATCGCCCCCTCCCTGCCCCCGGTGGAGGAGCTGGAACAGGCCATCGCTGTGCTGTGCGTGTGCCTGAAGCTCGCCGCCCTGGAGAAGCTGCTGGCATGAAATATGTGGGCGCCATTTACCGCCCGCCCTCCGAGGCGCGGAGTTTGATCGTGCAGGTGACCTACGGCTGCAGCCACGGCCGCTGCGCCTTCTGCTGCTCCTATCTGGACAAGCCCTTTGCCCTGCGCCCCCTGGAGGAGGTGTTGGCTGATTTCCGGGAGGCCCGGGCCTATTTTCCCCGGGTGGAGAAGATCTTCCTGGCCGACGGGGACGCCCTGGTCCGGGACGCCGGGGAGCTGGAAGTAATCCTGGACACGGTGGCGGAGCTGTTCCCCGAGTGTGTGCGGGTGAGCTGTTACGCCTCGCCCCGGAGCCTGGAGATCCAGAGCGAGGAGGCGCTGCGCCGTCTGCGGAGCAAGGGATTGGCCATGGTCTACCTGGGGCTGGAGTCCGGCTGCGACGAGGTGCTGCGCCGTATGCGCAAGGGCTGCAGCGCGGCGGGGATCGTGGAGGCGGGGAAAAAAGCCCGCCGCTGCGGCCTTGCCCTGTCGGTGACGGCCATTGCCGGCCTGGGCGGGCCGGCGCTTTCTGAGCGCCACGCCCGGGAGACGGCGTCGGCCCTGAACGCCATGAATCCTGAGTATATCGGCATGCTGACGCTGATGGTGCCCCAGGGTACCGCCCTGTACCAGTGGGTACAGGAGGGCAGCTTCACCCTGCTGACGCCGGAGGAGGATCTGGCGGAGACGGCGCTGCTGCTGAAGTCCTTGGACAGCCCTGGGAGCGTGTTCCGCATGAACCACGCGTCCAACTACCTGGATCTGCGGGGAACGCTGAACCGGGACCGGGCAGCTATGCTGGAGCAGGTGGAGCAGGCCCGGCGCCATCTGGATCGGCTGCGGCCGGAGTCCTGGCGGGGCCTTTAAAAAAGAACCATCACGGCTTCGGAATGGCCTTCCGGAGCTGTGATGGTTTCCTCATACGGGACAAGTGCCCTTGCGGGACAAAAAAGCCGGCCCTTTTGGGCCGGCTTTTTAGCGTGTCAGGGGAAGGATCAGGCCTTGCGCTGCTCCTCGGTCTCGCAGTAGGCGCAGCGGTAGACGGGTTGGCCGTACAGCTCATTGAGGTCGAAGATGGCGTCCAGCTGGGGCTCGGACACGGTGATGCAGCGGGGGTTTTTGCAGCGGATCACGTTCACCAGCCGCTGGGGCAGGGCCAGGTGCTTCTTATCCATCCGGACGCCGTCGCGGATGATGTTGACGGTGATGTGGGGGTCGATGTAGCCCAGCACATCCAGATCCACCTCCATGGGGGAGTCGATCTTGATGATGTCCTTTTTCCCCATGCGGCCGCTGCGAACATTTTTAATAATGGCCACGGAGCAGTCCAGCTCGTCCAGCTTCAGGTACTTGTAGATATCCATGCTCTTGCCGGCTTTGATGTGATCCAGGACCACGCCGTTTTGGATGCTGTCAATATTCATATAGCAAGCTCCTCTCTCACACCTTGATATTCAGCAGCTTCAGAATCAGGGCCATACGGGCGAACTTCCCGTTTTTCACCTGCTTCCAGTAGCAGGCACGGGGATCGTCGTCCACGGCCACGGGGATCTCGTTCACCCGGGGCAGGGGGTGCATGATGGTCAGGTCGGACTTGGCACTCGCCAGTTTCTCGAGGCTGAGGATATAGCTGTCCTTCAGACGGAGGTAATCTTCCTCATTGAAGAAGCGCTCTTTCTGCACGCGGGTCATGTACAGCACGTCCAGCTCCGGCATAACGGACTCCAGATCTGTGGTCTGGGTATAGTCGATGCCCTTGCTCTTGAGAGAGGTCTCCTTCACATAGCGGGGGAGCTTCAGCTCCTCGGGGGAGATGAGGACGTAGCGGATATTGTCATAGCGGCTCAGGGCGTTGACCAGAGAGTGGACAGTGCGGCCGAACTTCAGGTCGCCGCAGAAGCCGATGGTGAAGTTGTTGAGCCGGCCCTTCTCCCGGTGGATGGTCACCAGGTCGGTGAGGGTCTGGGTGGGGTGGTTGTGGCCGCCATCACCGGCGTTGATGATGGGCGCCTCGGAGCGGAGGGAGGCGGCGAAGGGCGCGCCCTCCTTGGGGTGACGCATGGCGATGATGTCGGCGTAGCAGCTGACGGTGTGGATGGTGTCGCCCACGGTCTCGCCCTTACTGGTGGAGCTGGAGTTGGCGTCGGAGAAGCCCAGAGTGGTGCCGCCCAGAGCCAGCATGGCGGACTCGAAGCTCAGACGGGTGCGGGTGGAGGGCTCGAAAAACAGCGTGGCCAGCTGCCGGCCCCGGCAGGCCTGGGCGTATTTTTCAGGGTGGTCCATAATGTCTTCCGCGGTGGCGATCAGCTCGTTGACTTCCTCCACGGAGAGATCCGTAATATCGATCAAATGGCGCATGTACGTTCTCCTTCCTTAACCGTGAATCCAGCTCTCGTCCGAGGGGTTGGTCCGGAACTTCTTGAGCCGCTCGATGTCCTCGGGGCGGATCTTGCCCTCGTCCGCGGCCACCTGGCACACGGCGTCAAAGTTGGACAGGGAGAAGTTGGTGACGTTGGCGGCAGCCAGACGGTCCAGACCCTTCTGCAGCCCGTAGGTGAAGATGGAGACGATGCCCAGCACCTCGGCGCCGGCCTCCCGCAGGGCCTCCACCACTTCGATGCAGCTGCCGGCGGTAGAGATCAGGTCCTCCACCACCACCACCTTCTGGCCCGGCTCCAGCTTGCCCTCGATCCGGTTGCCCCGGCCGTGGTCCTTGTTGCCGGAGCGGACATAGCCCATGGGCAGGCCCATCAGGTGGCCCACGATGGCGGCGTGGGCGATGCCGGCGGTAGAGGTGCCCATCAGCACCTCCACACCCGGATAGTGCTTGCAGATCAGGTCCACCAGCCCCTCTTCCACATGGGTGCGGACGGTGGGAGCCGTCAGGGTCAGACGATTGTCACAGTAGATGGGGCTGTGAATGCCGGAGGCCCAGGTAAAGGGCTCGTCCGGACGCAGAAAGACCGCGCCGATACTCAGCAGGTCGTGGGCGATGGTTTGCTCTAAGTTCATATTGAAAAACCTCCTTGGTATATTAAACGAAAGAAACGATGGGGCGCTCAGCCCAGGAAATCTTTCAGCGCCCGGCGATAGGCGGCCACGGGGTCTTCGGCCTGGGTGATGGGCCGGCCCATGACCAGATAGTCGCAGCCGGCGCCGGCGGCGTTGGCGGGGGTCATGATCCGCTTCTGGTCGCCCACGGCGGAGTCGGCAAAGCGGATGCCCGGGGTGACGGTGAGGAAATCCGCGCCGCAGCGCTCTTTCACCAGCGCTGCCTCCAGCGGGGAGCAGACCACGCCGTCCAGACCGGAGTTGGCGGCGTTCTTGGCGTAGGAGAGCACGGTCTCGGCCATGGGGGTATCGATAAGCAGCTCGTTTTTCAGGGCCTTTTCATCGGTGGAAGTCAGCTGGGTCACGGCGATAAGCAGGGGACGGGTGCCGTCGGGCCGGGTCAGGCCATCCAGCGCGGCCTTCATCATCTCCGAGGCGCCGGCGGCATGGAGATTCACCATGTCCACGTCCAGCCCGGAGAGCACGCTCATGGCCCGCTTGACGGTGTTGGGGATATCGTGGAGCTTCAGATCCAGGAAGATCTGGTGGCCCCGGGCCTTGATGGCCCGTACGGCTTCGGGGCCGGCGGCGTAGAAAAGCTCCATGCCGATCTTCACAAAGGGCTTTTCGCCGGCGGGGAAGCGGTCCAGGAAGGCCAGGGTCTCATCCAGGGTGGGGAAGTCCAGGGCAATGATTACGTCTTTGGCTTTCATCTGTCAATGCATCCTTTCTCTCGATCTGTCTTGGCTCCGCCGGACTCTCCCGGCGAAGATATTTTTTTCCTTTCAGTGGGCGGCGCCGGTGAGCTCGGCGATATTCTCCACGCCCAGGCGCTCGCAGACCGCGGGCAGCTGCTCGGCGATGGCCTTACAGGCGTAGGGGTCCCGGAGGTTGGCGGCGCCCACCTCCACCGCGGCGGCACCGGCAAGCATCATCTCGCACACGTCCTCGGCGGAGGAGACACCGCCGCAGCCGATGATGGGCAGCTTCACGGCCTCGTACACGTCCCAGACCATCCGCAGCGCCACCGGGAAGATGGCGGGACCGGACAGCCCGCCGGTGCGGTTGGCCAGCAGGGGCTTTTTCCGCCGCAGGTCGATGCGCATGCCCAGCAGGGTGTTGATCAGGCACAGCCCGTCGGCCCCCTCATCGGCGCAGGCCCGGGCGATCTCGGTGATGTCGGTGACGTTGGGGGAGAGCTTGACGAACACGGGCTTGTCCGTGACGGCCTTCACGGCCCGGGTCACCGCGGCGGCGCTATTGGGATCGGAGCCGAAGTTGCTGCCGCCGGCGTGGACGTTGGGGCAGGAGATGTTCACCTCCAGGATCCCTACCTGGGGACAGGCGGCCAGCTTCCGGCAGTTTTCGGCGTACTCATCCAGGGAGAAGCCGCCCACATTGGCGATCAGCGGCCCATGGAACAGCCGGGCCATGTTGGGGATCTCGGCCTGGATCACGGCATCCACCCCGGGGTTCTGCAGGCCCACGGCGTTGAGCATGCCCCCGGGCGTCTCAGCGATCCGGGGCTGGGCGTTGCCCAGCCGGGCTTCCCCGGTGGTGCCCTTGAAAGAGAAGCTGCCCAGGACGTTCAGGTCATAGTATTCGGCGAACTCCCGGCCGTAGCCGAAGGTGCCGGAGGCGGGAATGATGGGATTTTTCAGTTCCACCCCCGCCAGGGAAACGGACAGGTTTACCATAGGATCTCCTCCTTATACAGGATGGGGCCATCCTTGCAGATGCGCTTGTAGCCGCCTGTGGTGGGCACGGTGCAGCCCATGCAGGCGCCGAAGCCGCAGCCCATCCGGGCCTCAAAGCTGAACTGGCCGCCGGTAAACTGCTCCAGGCCGTGGACCGCCCGAAGCATGGGGGTGGGGCCGCAGGTGAAGACATAGTCGCACTCCGGCGCGAAGCGGCGCACCGGGTCGGTGACGAAGCCCTGGCTGCCCAGAGAGCCATCCTCCGTGGCAACAAACACCCGGCAGCCCAGCTCGGTGAATTCCCGGACATAGAAGCTGTCCGCCCCGGAGCGGAAGCCCAGGGCCACCGTGGGGCTGACGCCCGCGTCGATCAACCGGCAGGCCAGACCGTAGAGGGGGGCGATGCCCACGCCGCCGCCTACCAGGATGGGGCGGCTGCCCCGCTGGGCGATGTCGAAGCCATTGCCCAGGCCGGAGAGCACGTCGAAGCGGGTGCCGGGGGCAGCCTCCACAAGCTCCTGGGAGCCGGCGCCGGCGATGCGCACCAGCAGCAGCAGGGAATCCGCCGTCCAGTTACATACGGAGATGGGCCGGCGCAGGAAGCGGCCGGGCAGCTCGATGTTGACGAACTGGCCCGGGCGGGTGATGTCGCTGGCGTCGCCGGAGAGCACCAGCTCATAAGTATCGGCCGTCAGCGGCCGGGAACGCTCTAAGGTGAACACAGTTTTGCTCATGGAGCTTCCTCCTTGTTAGAATCAGAGTAGGCGATCTGCCCGCCGCAGATGGTCAGCGCCACGGCGGCGGAGACGGGCCAGCCGGCAAAGGGCGTGGCCCGACCGGCGGAGCGGAAATCCGCCGGGTCGATGATGTGGGGGCGGTGGAGATCCAGCGCGGTGAGATCCGCCGGCGCGCCGGGCTCCAGGGTCCCGCCGGGCAGGGAGAACAGCTGCCGGGGCCGGACGCACAGCCGGTCGATCAGCAGATCCAGGGGGACGATGCCCGGCTCCACCATCCGGGTGTAGAGCACCGGGAAGGCGGTCTCCAGCCCCACGATGCCATTGAGACTGCCCCGCAGGCCGCCCGCCTTTTCCTGGGCGGAGTGGGGGGCGTGGTCAGTGGCGATGCAGTCGATGGTGCCTTCCAGCAGCCCGGCGATCAGGGCATCCCGGTCGGCGGCGGAGCGAATGGGGGGGTTCATGCGGAAGCCGCCTTCATCCCGCAGCTCCTCATCGCACAGCACCAGATAGTGGGGCCCGGTCTCACAGCTCACGGGCAGGCCCTTGGCTTTGGCCGCCCGGATCAGGGCCACGCTCTCCCGGGTGGAGATGTGGCAGACGTGATAGCGGCAGCCGGTCTCCTCCACCAGCTCCAGATCCCGCTCCACCTGGCGCCACTCGCTTTCCGGGTTGTTGCCGGATAGGCCGCGGGCCCGGGCGTAGGCCCCGTCGTGGACGCACCAGCCCGGCTGCAGCAGCGACTCATCTTCGCAGTGGGCCACAATGGGCTTGTCCAGCGCTTTGGCCAGCTTCATGGCTGCACGCATTTTTTCCCGGGACTGGACGCCCTTCCCGTCGTCGGAAAAACCCACCACGGAGGGAGCCAGGGCAATAAGATCTGCCAGCTCTGCGCCCTTCTGGCCCACAGTGATGGCCCCGTAGGGGTAGACGTGGACCCGGGCACCGGCGCGGATCAGGGCCAGCTCCTCTTCCAGGTGCGCCGGGGAGTCGGGCACCGGTTTCAGGTTGGGCATGGCGCACACGGCAGTGTAGCCCCCCGCGGCGGCCGCCGCCGTACCCGAGGCTACCGTCTCCTTATAAGAAAAACCAGGCTCCCGAAGATGAACGTGAACATCAACGAAACCTGGAACAAGGATGAGACCGGTACATTCAATTACAGAAAATCCGTCTCGCGGAAGCGAGGCGGAAATGGAAATAATACGACCGTCGCGGATGGCGAGGTCGCCGGGTTCAAAGGTGTTATTCCGGAAAACGGAGCCGCCGGTCAACAGCAAATCCATGGCACTCTCCTTTCGCCCCCCAAGACTTGACGAATGGGGAGCCGGTCTGTAATCTAACATTGTATTCTATCGGAAAGGTCCGCCTTTGTCAACCGCTTTTCTGCGGCCATTCGGGGAGGGGGCGCCCTGAGCC